>JAOPXF010000390.1 GCA_025965295.1 Nocardioides sp. | reverse complement strand
TCTCCGACCAGATCGCGCTGGCGGCGCGGCTCGCCGACGAGCACCCGATGGTCGGCGAGCTCGAGCGCACCAAGTACCGCATCGTGCTGCTCGACGAGTACCAAGACACCTCCGTCGGCCAGGCCCTGATGCTGCGCCGGCTCTTCGCCGACGGGCACCCGGTCACCGCGGTCGGCGACCCCAACCAGGCGATCTACGGCTGGCGCGGTGCCTCGGTCTCCAACATCCTCCGCTTCGGCGACGACTTCCCCCACGCCGACGGCAGCCCGGTCCCGACCTACCCGCTCACCGTCAACCGGCGCTCCGACGCGCGCATCCTCGAGGTCGCCAACCGGCTCGCCGGGCCGCTGCACCACCAGTTTCCCCAGGTCGCCCCCCTCGAGGCCGGCACCGACGCGGTGGGCGAGGTGCAGACGGTCGTCCACGAGGCGTACGCCGGTGAGCTCGCGTGGCTGGCCGGCGAGGTCGTCGCGACCCGGGCCGCGATGGGCGACCCCAGCTGGCGCGAGATCGGCGTGCTGGTGCGCGACAACGCGCACGCCGCCGACGTGTTCGACGCCCTGAGCGCCGCGGAGATCCCGGTCGAGATCGTCGGCGTCAACGGCCTGCTCCGGCTGCCCGAGGTGGCCGAGGTGCTGGCCACCCTGACCCTGCTCGACGACCTGACCGCCAACGCCGAGCTGCTGACCCTGCTGAGCGGTCCGCGCTGGGCCATCGGCACCCGCGACCTCGCCCAGCTCCGTCGGCGGGCCGCGCAGCTCGCCGGCACGCCACCGGGCAGGCGCGCCGCCGGCTCGCTGGCAGACGAGCTCTCCCACGCCGTCGCCGGCGCCGACCCGACCGAGGTGGCGGCGCTGTCCGACGCCCTCGACGACCCCGGTGACCTGCCCTACTCCCGCGCCGCCCGCGAGCGGTTCGCGCTGCTCTCCGGCGAGCTGCGGATGCTCCGCGGCCACGCCGGCGAGCCGCTCCTCGAGCTGGTGCGCCGGATCATCGAGGCGTGCGGCATCGACGTCGAGCTGGCCGCCTCGGTCAGCGAGGCCGCCCGCGCCCGGCGCGAGAACCTCGACCTCTTCGTCAAGGCGGTGGCGGAGTTCCAGGCCATCGACGGCACGGTCACGCTGCCCTCGCTGCTCGCCTGGCTCGAGGCCGAGGACGACCTCGGCAACGGCCTCGACGCCGCCACCCCGAGCGAGGCCGACTCGGTCAAGCTGCTCACCGTGCACCGCGCCAAGGGGCTCGAGTGGGACGTCGTGTTCGTCGTCGGCGCCTGCGTCGAGAAGTTCCCGCACACCCGCAGCCGCGGGCTCTGGCCGACCCGGGTCGAGATGCTGCCGACACCGCTGCGCGGCGACGAGCGCGACCTGCCCCGGCTCCGCGCGCACGACAAGGCCGGACTGGCCGAGCTCCAGCAGGAGACCAAGGAGCACGAGGCGACCGAGGAGCTCCGGCTCGGCTACGTCGCGTTCACGAGGGCCCGGCACCGGCTGGTCGTCTCCTCCTATCTCTGGCGCGAGGACCGCAAGACGCCGCTCGGCCCCTCGCCGTACCAGCTGGTCGTCCGCGAGACGATCGCCGGCTGGGGCGCCGAGCCGACCGCCTGGCTCGACCCTCCCGACAAGGGCACCCCCAACCCGCTGCGCGCCGGGGTCCGGGAGTTCCCGTGGCCGGTCACCCAGCACACCGCCGAGGCGCTGCGCCGGCTCGCCGCGGCCGAGCTCGTCGGCGATGCGCTCGACGCGGGTCCCGGCGCCGCCGACCCCCTCCTCGACCCGGACATCGACCTGGTCGACCTCGCCCGGGTCCAGGAGTGGGACACCGAGCTGGAGCGTCTGCTCGAGGAGGCGCGCCGCGACCGGTCCTCCGACGTCGCGGTGCCCATGCCGGCCAGCCTGTCCGCGACCTCGCTGGCCCGGCTGCGCGACGACCCGGCCGCCTTCGCCGGTGAGCTGGTCCGCCCGATGCCGCGCCCGCCCTCCCCGGCCGCGAAG
The DNA here is from genome assembly GCA_025965295.1 of Nocardioides sp. GTDB lineage: Bacteria > Actinomycetota > Actinomycetes > Propionibacteriales > Nocardioidaceae > Nocardioides. The sequence goes on along the minus strand of JAOPXF010000390.1, from coordinate 5,466 downwards.
TTCGGCACGCTCTTCCACGCCTGGGTCGAGGCGCGCTTCGGCCAGCAGCCGCTGCTCGACCCCGAGGACCTGCCGGGGCGCGCCGACCCCGGCATCGACGACGAGAGCGACCTCCGCGAGCTCGAGGAGGCGTTCGTCGCCGGCCCCTTCGGCGACCGCGTCCCGCACCAGGTCGAGGCTCCCTTCGCGCTGGTGCTCGGCGGCCAGGTGGTCCGCGGCCGGATCGACGCCGTCTTCACGGACCGTCGCCCCGACGGCAGCGACGGCTTCCTGCTCGTCGACTGGAAGACCAACCGCGCGGCGACGGCCGACCCGCTCCAGCTGGCGATCTACCGCCTGGCCTGGGCCGAGCTGCACGGGCTGCCGGTGGAGAGCGTCCGTGCCGCGTTCTACTACGTCCGCACCGGCGAGGTGGTCGAGCCCGTCGGCCTGCCCACCCGGGCCGAGCTCGAGCGGCTCCTCGCCGACGGCACGACGCCGGGCTAGGGTCGGCCACATGAGCAAGCCCGTGCTGGTCGTCGTCGGTGCCGGTCCCGGAGTGAGCGGCTCGGTCGCCCGGCGCTTCGCGCGCGAGGGGTACGACGTGGGGCTGATCGGCGTCGAGGACTCGGCCCTCGCCGAGCTCGCGGCGACGCTGACCGACCCGGCGGGCGAGGTCGCGGTGCACAGCAAGGTCGCCGACGTCACCGACACCGAGGCCGGCACCCTCGCGGTCCGTGAGCTGGGCGACCACTTCGGCCGGATCGACGTGCTGCACTTCAACCCGAGCGCGTTCCGCGAGAAGGACCCCCTCGAGCTGACCGTCCCCGAGCTCCTCCAGGACGTGGCGCTCGGCGTCGGTGCGCTGCTGACGGTCGTGCAGGCCGCCCGTCCCTACCTCGCGGCGGGCGGGCGGGTCACGGTCACCGGGAGCATGGCGGCCGACCAGCCCTGGCACCGCGCCGCGTCGCTCGGGGTCCAGAAGGCCGGTGTCCGCAACCTGGTGCGCAGCCTCGACGCCACGCTCGAGCCGGACGGCATCCGGGCGGTGTCCGTGACGGTCCGGGGCACGCTGGCCCGCGAGGGCGCGTTCACCCCCGACCGGGTCGCCGACGCGATCCACGCGGCCGCGTTCCAGGACGAGGCCGACTGGCAGTCCGAGGTGCCCTACTCCGGCTAGGACACGCTGGCCCTCAGCCCGCCGGGCTGAGCTCGTCGCGCGCGTGCTCGGCCAGCCACCGGGTCACCCCGCGGGCGGCCACCCGGCCGGCGCGGTTGGCGCCGATCGTGCTGGCCGACGGCCCGTAGCCCACCAGCTGCACCCGCGGGTCGGCGACCGCCGTGGTCCCGTCGAGCTGGATGCCGCCGTGCGGCGAGCGCAGGTGCAGCGGCGCGAGGTGGGTCACCGCCGGGCGGAAGCCGGTGGCCCAGAGGATGACGTCGGCCGGCTCGAAGGTGCCGTCCGCGAACCGCACGCCCTGCGGCTCGACCGCGACGAACATCGGGTGCCGCTCGTAGGCCCCGAGCCGCTCGGCCCCCCGCTCCTGCTCGCGCAGCGCGAGCCCGGTGACGCTGACGACGCTGGCCGGCGGCAGGCCGCGCCGCACCCGCTCCTCGACCAGGGCGACCGCTGCCCGGCCGGCGTCCGGGGTGAAGTCGTCGGTCCGCCACACGGGCTCGCGGCGGGTCACCCAGAGGGTCTCGGTGACCGGCGCCAGCTCGCCGAGGAACTGCACGGCCGAGGCGCCGCCGCCGACCACGACCACCCGTCGGCCGCGGAAGTGCTCCGGTCCCGGGTAGTCCACGGTGTGCAGCTGTTCGCCGGCGAAGGTCTCGACGCCCGGGTAGTGCGGGACGAACGGGTGCGACCAGGTGCCGGTCGCGTTCACGAGCGTCCGCGTGGTCCAGCTGCGGCGGCCGGCGTGCACGACGAGCAGACCGTCCTCGTCGGTGACCCGGTCGACCCGGACCGGGCGGACGACCGGCAGGTCGTGGGCGCGCTCGTAGGCCGCGAAGTACGCCGGCACGACGGCGTTGGCGCGGCCCTGCGGCGCACCCGGCGAGGCGGAGTCGGGGAGCGCGGCCACCCCGTGCACGTCGTGCATGGTCAGCGAGTCCCAGCGGTGCTGCCAGGCGCCGCCGGGCGCCCGGTCGGCGTCGAGGACGACGTGCCGGACCCCGAGGCGGGTCAGGTGGTACGACGCCGACAGGCCCGCCTGCCCGGCGCCGACGACGACCGAGTCGAGGAGCTCCACACCGGCCCAACGCCGGGGCGGGCACAGATATTGCCCCGGTCAGGTCCCGCAGAACGTCTGGTACATCGCGCCGAACCCCTCGGGCGCGGGCGCGGCGTAGCGCTCCAGCCCGGGGCGCTCCTCGAAGGGGCGGGTCACCGCGTCCAGGAGCAGCCGGAGCGGGCCCAGGTCGCCGGCGGTGCCGGCGTCCAGCGCCTCTTCCACGAGGTGGTTGCGGGGGACGTAGACGGGGTTGACCCGGTCCATCGCCTCGGCGTCCGGCCCCAGGGCCAGCCAGCGCCCCGCCCACGCGTCGAACCCCGCCAGGTCGAGGACGAGACCGCGGGCCGGCTCGGCGTCGCCCCGGGCGGCCCGGCCGAGCGCCCGGAAGAACGACGTGTGGTCGACCCGGCCCTGCTGCAGCAGCGCGAGCAGCTCGGTGACGAGCGGCGCGGTCACGTCGTCGGCCAGGCCGTCGGGCAGGCCGAGCTTGGCGCGCATCCCCGCCGACCAGGCATCGGCGTACCGCGGGCGGAACGCCGCGAGAGACGCGACGGCGATCTCGACCGCCTCGTCCTGCTCGTCGTGCAGGAGGGGGAGCAGCGCCTCGGCCAGGCGGGCGAGGTTCCACTCCGCCATGACCGGCTGGTTGCCGTAGGCGTAGCGACCCTGCCCGTCGATCGAGCTGAAGACGGTCGCGGGGTCGAAGCCCTCCATGAAGGCGCAGGGGCCGTAGTCGATCGTCTCGCCCGAGATCGTCATGTTGTCGGTGTTCATCACGCCGTGCACGAAGCCGACCAGCATCCACTGGGCCACCAGGGACGCCTGGACCGCGACGACCGCGTCGAAGAGCGCGCGGTGGGGATGCTCGGCGGCGGCGGCCTCCGGGTGGTGGCGCGCGATCGCGTGGTCGGCGAGACGGCGCAGGACGTCCACGTCGGCGCGGGCGTACTGGAAGCTGCCCACGCGCAGGTGGCTCGAGGCCACCCGGGTGAGCACCGCGCCGGGCAGCAGGGTCTCGCGACGCACCGGCCGGCCGGTGGCCACGACGGCCAGGGACCGGGTGGTCGGGATGCCGAGGGCGTGCATGGCCTCGCTGACGACGTACTCGCGCAGCATCGGCCCCACCGCGGCCAGGCCGTCACCGCCGCGCGCGAACGGGGTGCGCCCGGATCCCTTGAGGTGGAGGTCGCGCAGCCGGCCGTCCGGGTCCTCGATCTCGCCCAGGAGCAGGGCGCGCCCGTCGCCGAGGCGGGGGGAGTAACCGCCGAACTGGTGGCCGGCGTACGCCTGCGCCACCGGCGTGGCTCCCGGCGGGACCTCGTTGCCGACCAGGAAGCGGATGCCCTCGGGACTTCGGAGCGAGTCCGGGTCCAGGCCGAGCTCGGCGGCCAGCGGCTCGTTCAGCACGAGCAGCGCCGGCTCGGGGGCCTCCTCGGCCCGCCATGGCAGGGCGAGCTCGGAGAGCTCGCCGGCGAAACGGCCGTCGAGCCGGACGGTCAGGGGGGATGCGACGCTCACACACCCACGGTACGACGCCGCCCTCAGCCGCGCTCGAGCCCCGCCTCGAGGGCGATCTCCACCATGGCGCCGAAGGTCCGCTCGCGCTCCTGCGAGGTCGTCTGCTCGCCGGTGACGATGTGGTCGGAGACGGTGCAGATCGCCAGCGCGCGGCGGCCGAACTTCGCGGCCAGCGTGTAGAGCGCGCTCGCCTCCATCTCGACGGCCAGCACGCCGTACTCGACCATCCGTGCGGTCAGCTCCGGCCGTGGGCTGTAGAACGAGTCGCTGCTGAAGATCAGCCCCACGTGCACGCTCTCCTTCGAGCCGCCCTGGTCGGTCGAGCCGGTCGAGACCACCCGCTGTGCCGCGTCGTACGCTGCCCGCAGCAGCCCGAAGTCGGCGATCGGGGCGTAGTCGAAGCCCTCGAAGCGGATCCGGTTCATCGAGGAGTCGGTGCAGGCGCCGGAGGCGATCACGATGTCGCGGACGGCGAGCTTCTCGGTGAGGGCGCCGCACGAGCCGACCCGGATCACCGACTGCACGTCGTAGTCGGCGAACAGCTCGTTGGCGTAGATCGCGAGCGACGGCTGACCCATTCCGGAGCCCTGGACGGACACGCGGTGTCCGCGCCAGGTGCCGGTGTAGCCGTACATGCCGCGGACCTCGCTGTAGCACCGCGCGTCGTCGAGGAAGGTCTCCGCGATCCACTTCGCGCGCAGCGGGTCGCCGGGCATCAGGACGAGGGGTGCGATGTCGCCGGTCTGGGCGCCGATGTGGGTGGTCACTGGCGGAAGACTAGCCTCGGATCGTGACGTTCCCGCACGTGCAGCTGTCCGCGAACCCCCACGACCGCACCGGCGTACGCCGTGGCGACGAGGCGTGGCTCGACCGGAGGTGGGCCGACCCCACCAGCCGGGTGCTGGTCCTCTCCGGCACCCGGATCCGCCCGGTCGGCGGCCGCGTCGACTGGGTGTCCCCGGCCGAGGCTCCCGACGGTCTCCGCGTGCTCCTGGGCGAGCAGGACGGCGCCACCTGGTTCGCGGTCGTCGTCGACCCCGACGCCGCACCCGGCGAGAAGTCGGAGTGGCTCGACCTGCGGGGCCTCCTGCCGCACCTGGCCGGTGACGGCGTGGCGCAGGCGCCGCTCGTCTTCCACGCGATCGGGCTGGCGGAGTGGCTCTTCACCACGCGGTTCTGCCCGCGTTGCGGTGGCGACCTGGAGCCGCGGAATGCCGGCCACGAGCTGGTCTGCCGCAACTGCGGCCGCTCGCAGTTCCCGCGCACCGACCCCGCCGTGATCATGATCGTGACCTCGGGGGAGCCCGGGAGCGAGGACGAGCGTTGCCTGCTCGGCCGCCAGTCGGTGTGGCCCGAGGGGCGCTACTCGACGCTGGCGGGCTTCTGCGAGCCGGGCGAGACGCTCGAGGACGCCGTACGCCGCGAGGTCGCCGAGGAGGTCGGCGTCCGGGTCGGCGACGTCGAGTACTTCGGCAACCAGCCGTGGCCGATGCCGGCCAGCCTGATGCTGGGCTTCGTGGCCCGTGCGGTGTCGACCGAGATCGAGGTCGACGAGCACGAGATCGAGGCCGCCCGCTGGTTCACCCGTGCCGAGCTGAAGGCCGAGGCCGAGGCCGGAACGCTGGTCCTGCCGGGCGGCGTCTCGATCTCGCGGTCGCTCGTGGAGCACTGGTACGGCGAGCCGCTGCCCGGCAGCTGGTGACCTGTCGGAAACTTTCGGGCGGGTCAGCGC
>JAOPXF010000196.1 GCA_025965295.1 Nocardioides sp. | reverse complement strand
CGCCTGGATCACGGCCTACCGGATGCTCTTCGTCCAGGGCGAGCTCAAGCCCGGCGAGACCGTGCTGGTGCAGGGCGCCGGCGGTGGCGTCGCCACCGCGCTGATCACCCTGGCCCGGGCCGGCGGCCTGAAGGTGCTGGCGACCAGCCGCGACGAGGCCAAGCGGGCCCGCGCCCTGGAGATCGGCGCCCACGAGGTCTTCGAGTCCGGGGCCCGGCTGCCGGTCAAGGTCGACGCCGTGATGGAGACCGTCGGTCGCGCGACCTGGTCCCACTCCGTGCGTGCTCTCCGCCCGGGCGGCGCCATCGTCATCTCCGGTACGACGTCCGGCCCGAAGCTCGACGACGCCGAGCTGACCCGGATCTTCTTCCTGCAGCTGCGGGTGATCGGCTCGACGATGGGCACGCGTGGCGAGCTGGCCTCGCTCGTGACGATGCTCGACGCGACGGGCGCGCGGCCGCTGATCGACCGGACCATCCCGATGACCGACGCGCGCGACGGGTTCGCCGCGATGGCCGAGGGTGACGTCTTCGGCAAGGTCGTCTTCACCCGATGACCCGGTCGACGCGGACGCACCTGCTCACCGGTGCCGGCTCCGGGATCGGCGCGCTCTCGCCGAGCGGCTGCTCGAGCGGGGTGACGTCGTCGTGCTGACCGCTCGCTCGGCCGAACGGGCCCACGAGCTGCGCGCCGAGCTGCCCGGTGCCGAGGTCCTCGTCGCGGACCTCGCCGACCCAGCGGCCGTGACGGCGCTGGCCGGCCGGTTGCCCGACTCCCTCGACTCGGTGGTGCATGCCGCAGGCGTCGTCGACCTCGGGCCGGTGGCGGAGCTGTCCGCCGGGTCCTGGCAGGAGCAGCTCGCGGTCAACCTGGTCGCTCCGGCCGTCCTCACCCGGATCGCCCTCCCGGCCCTCCGTGCGGGTCGCGGCTCGGTCGTCTTCCTCAACTCCGGCGCCGGCCTGGTGGCCCACCCGACCTGGTCGGCGTACGCCGCCTCGAAGCACGGGCTCAGGGCCCTCGCCGACGCGCTGCGCGCGGAGGAGGGCGGCGCCGGCATCCGGGTGACCACCGTCTACCCGGGCCGGACGGCCACCCCCATGCAGCAGAAGGTGCACGCCCAGGAGGGCAAGGAGTACGACGCCTCCGAGTGGATCGAGCCCGCCACCGTGGCCGACGCCATCCTGCACGTCCTCGACCTGCCCCGGGATGCCACGATCAGCGACCTGACGATCCGCCCGACCGCGTAGCCCGGCCCGGTGCTACGCCGGCTCGAGCACGAAGATCCGGACCCGGCGGCCGGTGATCCGCTGGCGGTACTTCGCGTAGCCGCCGTAGACGCTGGCGGAGTTCAGCATCACCTCGGCGTACTCCGCCTCCTCGGCCGGGCGGGCGATGACCGACATCGACCGGCCCTTGAAGGAGACCTCCGCGTGCGGGTCGGCCTCGAGGTTGAACACCCAGGCCGGCGTGGAAGTCTGGCCGAAGTTGGTGCCGAGGATCGCGAGGGTCTCGCGGACCGGCACCGAGATCAGGTGCGACGTGCGCCGCAGCCCGGACTTGCGGCCGGTGGTCGTCACCTCGAGGACGGGGAGCCCGGCGAGGACGCCGGGTGCGCTGGCCCGGCCGCGGCTCAGCCGCCCGACCACGTCGTCGAGGTGGCGCAGCGTCTTGGAGAAGAACCACGCTCCGGCGCGCGTCGACCCGAAGGCCTGCATCAGGCGCTGGAAGGGGTTGGGACGCTTGAACTGGTAGGAGAGCTCCGCGGCAAGACCCATGCGCCGACGATAGCGAGCCGGTCAGGTGCGCGACTGCCAGTTGAGCGCGCCGATCAGCACCATTCGCAGCTGCGCGCGGGCGGTCTCGATGATCGCCTTCTCGGCGTCGGGGCGCGGGGGCGCGGTCATGATCGCCTCGGCGGTGGCGACCATCGCCATCACGATCAGGTTCGAGAGGATCCGCAGGTCCTCGGCCGACCAGGGGTCGGTGGCGGGCAGGCGGGCCAGGTCGGTGGCCAGCTCGCGCTCGCAGAGCTCGATCTCGTGGTGGATGGCGTCGCGGACGGCGGGCGGGCCGGCGGCGCGCTCGCGGGCGATGAAGAGGAAGTGCGACCGCTGCCGGTGCACGTGCTCGACCAGGATCGTGATGGAGCGGTCCACGACATCGGAGAAGGCCGGGTCGCCGCGGCGGATGTCGCGCAGCATCGCCCGCAGGGACACGAACGACTCGTCGACCAGGGCGACCCCGAGCGCCTCGATCGAGTCGAAGTGGCGGTAGAACGCGGTCGGGACGATGCCGACCTCCTTGGCGACCTGGCGCAGCGAGAGCGCCACCAGGCTGGTCTCGCCGGAGAGCTCGAGGGCGGCGTCGAGGATGGCGCGGCGGGTGCGTTCCTTGCGCTCGCCCCGGCTCTCGGGGCGGCCCGCGGTGGGCCGGTGCATGGGCTCCGCCATGGCTGTGATGCTAGCCCCGGGTGCACGACCGTGCACTCACCGGGCGCGGGCGGGTCCCGACAGCCGGACCCGGTTGTCGATCGGGGCGGGCGGCGTGAGGATTGATCCCATGAAGGACCACCTGAGCAGGGCCGAGATCCGCAAGGACGCGGTCCAGGACGTCGTCCAGGCTGCCGCGACCACCGTCGGCCAGGTCACCTCGATCGTCACCGGTGCGGTGCGTGACGTCGCCGGTGCCGTCGGCGGCTTCGCCACCGAGATCTTCGCGATCCGCGACTCTGCCCGGAAGGCGGCCGGCGACCAGCTGCCCGAGGCAGCCGCGACCTCCGAGCACGACTAGGCATCTGCTCGACCGGTGCCTCGCGCTCCCGTTTCGCGGAATCGCCTCGCGGCGCTCCCGCCACCGCTAGCGTCCTGTGATCGACGTCACAGGCGCGGGTCGGAGGTTGGGCATGCAGTCAGCGATGACGGACGTGACAGCTGCTCGTCGGGCGATCGTTCGTGACTGGTGCCTTCTCGCGGCAGTCCTCAGCATGCTCGCCTTCGGGCTGGCCGGCTGCGGAATGCAGGCGGAACGCGAGGGTCGCTCCGACAGGGGAAGTGCCGCGAAGGCAACGTCGGACAAGCCGGTGGTCAGGCACCGGACCGTCCGTCAGAGGCAGCAGATCCCCTTCTCGTCCCTGACCCGGAACTCCGCAGCGCTCAAGAAGGGTGTGAGCCAGGTGTCCCAGCGCGGCGCGGCCGGGCTCCGCGTGAGGTTCTTCCGGGTCACGATGAAGGACGGAGTCGTCGCGGGTCGCAAGCTGGTCAGGACACTCGTCGTGCGTCGACCTGTCCCGCGAATCACCCTGCGCGGAACCAGGGTGGATCCGCCGGCACAACCGCCCGCTCCGGCGCTGAGTGCGCGGTGCGACTCGAACTACGCCGGTGCGTGCGTCCCGATTGCGAGTGACGTCGATTGTGGTGGCGGGAGCGGAAATGGACCGGCGTACGTCTACTCCTCGGTGCGGATCGTCGGCTCTGACGTGTACGACCTCGACGCGGACGGTGACGGCTACGGCTGCGACTGACCAGAGTGGTCCAGACCTGTGGTTCGGGTCACGTCGACGGGGGTACGGCAGAGACTCGGGGGAGCCCAGTCGTCTATCGAACCGAGGGATTCATGGACACCACGTTTGCTGCCCACTACGACCCCGGCACGAGCACGCTCAGGCTCTCGGGAACCTTCAATGAGGATGCCTGGTCGCACGTGCACGAGGAGGTCGATCGCGCCTTCCGCCGTACGGCGTGCCGGCTGACCATCGACCTCACCCAGGCGGCGGGGGTGCCCGCCAACTCCGTCGGTCACCTCGTCCACCTGTGCAACTGCTGCTACCCCGGCACGATCGTCCGGGTCGCGCGGCGCCGAGAGGCGGCTGCCTGAGCAGTCGGTCGGCTCAGCCGAACGACATCCGGAAGCCCGCCATCCGGAACGACGCCAGCTGGCGCGCGCCGCGCAGCCAGGCGAGCGGTCCGTCGGCGCCGAACTCCCACGCGCCACGGCAGGGGAGCATCTTCGCGGAGCCCCGCAGGGTCGCGGTCCGGTCCTCGTGGCCGGTCTCCGCGATGCCGGGCTGCCAGGTGCCGCCCCGGAAGGGCAGCCGCACGGCGGCCTTCGAGACGTCGGTGAACCGCGCGGCGGCGATCGGGCGCCGCTCGAGGGTCGCCGACCACTCGGTGCGCGACAGCGGTCCCGTGTGGCTGGTGTCCAGCGTGAAGTCGCAGAGCCCCTTGGGGATCGCCCAGAGCTCGCGGCCGCCCCGCATCGAGGCGGGGGAGTCGACCCAGATGTCCGAGATCGACACCCGCCGGTCGTGCTCCGGCGAACGCACGAGCCGGGCGACCAGCAGCTCGGAGTAGGTCAGGGGACTGCCCGGCTCGTAGCTCACGAACGCGGCGCCGTGCACGCCGTCGGCGTGACCGGGCACGTCCCGCACGCGAAAGAGCGAGAGCCACAGCTGACCGACCATGTCCCAGGGCGCCGGGGGGTACTCGGGAGGCGTCACGCCCCCCATCGTGTCAGTCGTCGGGGTCGTCGAGGCGCGCCAGCCACGTGGCGAACCGCTCGACGGCCGTCTCGAACTCCGGGTGCGTGTCGGTGAACTCCTGGAGGCGCTCGGCGACCCACGCCAGGGTGACGTCCTCGTCACCCCGGCGCTTCTCGAGCTCCTCGATGCCGCGGTCGGTGAAGTACATGGGTTACCTGAAGGCCCGGTCCAACAGGTCCTTCTGCTCGTCCGTGTGCCGCTTGACGGTGCCGACCGAGGGGGACGAGGACGCCTCCCGCGTGACCGGCTCGACGGTGGCATCGACGTGCGGCCACACGTTGAGCTGGTAGTGCGGCCACGGGCCCATGTTGATCGGCTCGTCCTGGACCCAGCGCACCGCCTTGAGGTGCGGGTAGCGCGCGATCTCGGCCTTGATCTCGTCGACCGGGCGCGGGTAGAGCTGCTCGATCCGGGCGATCGCGAACCGCTCCGGGTTCTCGCGCTTGGCCCGGTCGACCATCAGGTCCCACGTCACCCGGCCCGAGCAGAGCAGCAGGGTGTCGACCTTGCCCTGGTCGGCGTCGGCGTCGCCGATGAAGGGGCGGAAGGTGCCGGAGGTGAAGTCGTCGGGCTGCGAGGCCGCCTCCTTGCGCTTCAGCATCGACTTCGGGGTGAAGACGATCATCGGCCGGTGCTCCTCGCCGAGGGAGTGCTGGCGCAGCAGGTGGAAGTACGACGCCGGCGTGGACGGCTGGGCGACCACGAAGGCCTCGTCGGCGGCCATCGTCATGAAGCGCTCGATCCGGGCCGAGGAGTGGTCCGGGCCCTGGCCCTCGTAGCCGTGCGGCAGCAGCAGGACGACGCCGGACTGCTGGCGCCACTTGGTCTCACCGGAGGTGATGAACTCGTCGATGACGGTCTGCGCGCCGTTGACGAAGTCGCCGAACTGGGCCTCCCACAGCACCAGGGCATCGGGCCGGGCCACGGAGTAGCCGTACTCGAAGCCGAGGGCGGCGTACTCGGAGAGCAGCGAGTCGTAGACGTAGAACTTCGCCTGGTCCTCGGTCAGCGAGGTCAGCGGCGTCCACTCGTCGGCGTTGACCCGGTCGATGATCGTCGCGAAACGGGACACGAAGGTGCCGCGGCGCGAGTCCTGGCCGGCGAGCCGCACCGGGCGGCCCTCCATCAGCAGCGAGCCGAACGCCAGGATCTCGCCGGTGCCCCAGTCGATCGGGCCGTCGGTGATCGCGGCGGCGCGGCGCTGCAGCTGAGGCATCACCTTCGGGTGGACCGTGAAGCCCTCCGGCGGGGTGACGTAGGCGTCGGAGATCCGCTTGAGGACGTCGCGGGACACGGCGGTCGCGGTGTCGCCGGACGACTTCTCGGGGTAGTC
>JAOPXF010000184.1 GCA_025965295.1 Nocardioides sp. | reverse complement strand
TCTTCGGCTTCAAGGACGGCACCGCCAACGTCAAGGCCCAGGAGACGCAGGCCCTCGACGAGCACGTCTGGGTCGGCGAGGACGACGACCCGGGGGCGTCCTGGCTCGCCGGTGGCTCCTACCTCGTGGCCCGCCGGATCAACATGACGATCGAGGTCTGGGACCGGCAGCCGCTGGGCGACCAGGAGGCCTTCGTCGGCCGCACCAAGGGCAGCGGTGCGCCGCTCTCCGGTGGCGACGAGTTCACCGAGCCCGACTTCTCGATGCCCGGCAGCGACGGCCCGGTGATCCCGAGGGACTCCCACGTCCGCGTGGTCCACCCCGACCAGAACGACGGGGTGCGGATGCTGCGCCGCGGCTACAACTTCGTCGACGGCACCGACGCCCTCGGTGGCCTCAACGCCGGCCTGTTCTTCCTGGCCTACCTGCGCGACCCGCGCACCCACTTCATCCCGGTGCAGAACCGGATGGCCAAGGTGGATGCGCTGATGGAGTACCTCAAGGTCACCGGCTCCGCACTCTTCGCCGTGCCGCCCGGGGTCGGTCCGGGGGAGTACGTCGGTCAGTCGCTCTTCGCCTGAGGCTTACGCGCGGTCGTCGAGCTGCGGCGGGGTCAAGGACTCGCCCGGCGAGGCGAGCGCCCGCCGGGTGTAGTGGTCGGCGCCGAGCTCGGCGTTGCGTGCCAGCGCGGGGTGCAGGACCTCCAGGACCGACCGGATCGAGGGCACCCACGGGGTGCTCACCGTGAGGCCGCGACCGCTGGGGGGCGACACCTTGACCTTCCAGGTGCCGGTCACCGTCGAACCGGGGGTCGGCGCTGTGTAGCTGATCCGCACCGCGCCGGGGGCGTCCAGCGAGTACGCCGAGTCGCCGAACGCCGTGGCCTGGTGGAGCTCGTTGCGGTCGTAGGGCGCGGCGCCCGAGGAGCGCGACCGGCTGTCGACCCAGACCCGATGGGTCCACGCGGCGACTGCCCCGACGGCGGTACCGACGGCGATCACGGCAAGCAGGGGTACTCCGATCATCGTGAGCAGCGTCCAGTCCAGCTCTCCCTGCACCCACCTGGTGACGTTCCAGATGAGGCCCGCGGTGAAGAACGCGGCGCCGGCGGTGAACGCCCACCGCCAGCCCGGTGGGGTGCGGAGCACCTGGCTTCGTGACATAGCGCCATTCTGCCCACGTGTTTCGGATTTCATTCCTCGGGCAACATACGAAAGATCAATGTCATTTCACACAGGGGAAACCACGATGGCAGCCAGCGAAGAGGAGGCGCTCGCCCAGATCGACGGAGCGGTCGTCCAGGCACGGGAGCGGGCTGTTCACGCCCGCGCGTACGCCACGGAGCTCGAGACACTTCGGGCCACCGGACACTCGTCGGACGGAGCAGCTGAGGTCACGATCGGCCACACCGGTGTGCTGACCGCCTCTACCTCGGACGTCGGCTGGAGAATGCCTCCCTTGACCGCATCGCGGTTGCGGTCCTGGAGGCCAATGCCGCCGCCCAGGCGGCCATGGGCGACCGGGTTGCGGAGCTGACCTCCCGGACTTTTGGCGCTGACTCGGGGACGACGCGTGAGCTGGTCGGCCAGTACCGGAAGCTGTTTGCGCCACCCGAGGGGCCCCAGACGCCAGGAGCGGGGGTGCTGCGATGAGCGGCGAGATCGACGTTGTGACCGACGCGATGCGCAGCCACGCAGGCCGTCTCGACCAGATCGCCTCGCACGGCTACGAAGGCGTCCAGGCTGGGCAGGGCATCACCGCCTCCGGCGACGCATTCGGCATCATGTGCTCCTTCATCGGCGCGGCCCTTCAGCCGGTGGCCCAGGCAGGTGTTGCGACGACCGCCGTAGCCGTGGGCAGCATCGGCGCCACGGCCACGCAGGTCCGTGCCGTCGCAAAGATCTTCGACGAGGTCGACGAGGTCGTCGAAGGCGCGATGAACAGGTTCAGGGGGTTCTGACATGAGCGGCAACGACCTGGTCGCTCCGGCGCAGGACTCCAGCACCATTTTCACCGGGTCGGGCCCCGTCGAGTCGCTCGTCGGAGCTGGCCAGGCCCTGGCGGGCGGTGACTGGGTCGACGGTGCCGTCTATGGCGTCGCGACCGGCCTCGAGACCCTCAGCGCGATCGCTGACCCACTCGGTGCGCTGTTCTCGGCCGGAATCGGCTTCCTGATCGAACACCTTGAGCCCTTCCCGTCGTGGATGGACGAGCTAACGGGTGACCCCGATCGGATCCATGCCTTCGCCTCGACCTGGCACAACATCGCTGACCGGGTGCGCGAGACTGCCGACGAGTTCCTCGACGCGGTCGTCTCGGCGACCAACGAGTGGGAGGGCGTCGCGGTCGAGGCCTACCGCGCAGCGGTCAAGGTGCAGGCGACGATCGTCGACGGCTTTGCGGTGATGATCGAGGGCGTTGCCGGGGCCACCGAGTTCGCGGGCGCCATCGTCGCCGGCGTGCGTGAACTGGTACGCGACGCGATCTCCCAACTGGTCGGTTACGCGCTCTCGAAGGCCGCCCAGCTCCTGACGGTTGTCCTCGCCGGGAAGGCGATCGGTGAGGTCGTCGCCAAGGTGGCCGAGTGGGCGGCCAAGATCTCCGGCTTCATCAAGGGCTTGGTCAAGTCGATGGGCAACCTCAGCACGCACCTCGACGAGATCCTCGAGGCGGCGGACGATGCCGGGTCGTCGGTGAAGAAGCTGGCGGAGAAGTGGGCGACCACCGACGTCGGCAACGCGTCCTATGACTTCGAGAAGATCTTCAACGGATCGGCCAAGCCAGGTGCCGGACTGCCGACGCTCGCCAACATCACCTATCAGGTCGGCAGCGGTGGGACCAAGAACGCCGTCGACAACCGACCACACTGATCACCGCAGCTCGAGCCGGCGCGTGACGCCGATCTCCTCCAGGAACGCCGCGTCATGGCTGGCCACGACCAGCGCGCCCCGGTAGGACGCCAGCGCCGACACCAGGGCGTCGTACGACGCGAAGTCGAGGTTGTTGGTCGGCTCGTCGAGAAGCAGCAGCTTCGGCGCGGGGTCTGCGAGCAGCAGCGCGGCCAGGGTCGCCCGGAAGCGCTCGCCGCCCGACAGCTCGCCGACGCGGTGGTCGGCGGCCGTGCCCCGGAACAGGAAACGGGCGAGCGACGCCCGGATGGTGTTCGGGTCGGCGCCGGGCGCCCGGCGGGCGGCGTTCTCGAAGACGGTCAGCTCGTCGTCGAGGACGTCCAGCCGTTGGGGGAGCAGGGCCAGCGGGACCAGGACCGAGGCGTGGCCCGACGCCGGCTCGAGCCGCCCCGCGATGGCGTGCAGCAGCGTGGTCTTGCCCGAGCCGTTGGGGCCGACGACCGCGACCCGGTCCGGGCCGTTGATCTGGAGGTCGACAGCTGTCCCGGTGCGCAGCACGAGGTCCTCGCTGAGCAGCACCACGTGGCCGCGCGGCACCACCGTGCCCGGCAGGTCGACCCGGATCTCCCGGTCCTCGCGCAGCCGGGCCTCGGCACCGGTGAGCCGCTCCCGGGCCGAGCCGAGGCGGTCCGCGTGGGTCTGGCGGTACTTCGCCGCAGACTTCTCCGAGCGGTTCAACTTGTAGTCCCGCTCCGCCTTGCCCATGCCCTGCTCGGCCTTCTTCGCCACCCGCTTGCGCTGGGCCAGCACCAGCTCGGCTTGCACGACGTCGTTGCGCTGCCGGCGCACCTCGGACCGCGCCGTGGTGACGGCCCGCTCGGCCGCCTCCTGCTCGGCGGCGACCTGGTCGGCGTACGACGAGTAGCCGCCGCCGTACCAGCGCACCGTGCCGTCGCGGAGGTCCCCTATCCGGTCCACGCGTTCGAGGAGCTCGCGGTCGTGGCTGACGACGAGCAGGGTCCGGCTCCAGGCGCCGACGACGTCGTACAGCCTGGCCCGGGCGCGGGCGTCGAGGTTGTTGGTCGGCTCGTCCAGCAGCAGGACATCGGGCCGCCGGAGCAGCAGCCGGGCCAGCCCGAGCTGGGTGACCTCGCCGCCGGACAGCTCGCCGAGCCGCCGGTCGAGCACGCCCGGCGGCAGGCCGATGCGCTCGAGCTCGGCGGTGGCCCGCTCGTCGACGTCCCACTGGTCGCCGATCGTGGCCAGCGCGTCGGCGAGCGCGTCACCGTCGAGGACGCCGGACTCGACCGCGGCCAGCGCCCGGCGTACGGCGGCGACGCCGAGGAACTCGGCCACCGGCTGGGCGGTGTGGAGCGTGAGGTCCTGGGGCAGGTATCCGACCTCGCCGGCGACCTGGACGTGCCCGTGGGTGGGCCGCACGGTGCCGGCGACGAGCCGGAGCAGCGTGGACTTGCCCGAGCCGTTGACGCCGACCAGGCCCGAGCGGCCGGTGCCGACGAGCAGGTCGAGGCCGTCGAGGACGCGGGTGCCGTCGGGCCAGGCGAAGCCGACGGAGGACAGGGTGATGACAGCGGGCATGCGGGTCTCCTGATGAGGCGCGTGAGCGCGCCGGGAGCGGACTGCTCGGACCGGCGCGGTGGTGCGGACGCGACTCAGAGGTTCAACGGACCTGCCCTGGGTGGGGGAGTGGGACGCGGGAACGCTAACCGTGCAGCGGCGGCGGACGCCACGGGTTTTCGCCACGGCGGAGGGGTAGAGTTCGCCACCCGGGCACAGCGTCGTGCACGACCGGATCTCCGGTCACCTCCCCGCCGTCGACGACCTCCGAGGACATGTTCGTGAACCAGCCCGCAGGCAAGCCGATCGTCCTGATCGCCGAGGAGCTCAGCCCCGCCACCGTCGCCGCGCTCGGGCCCGACTTCGAGATCCGTACCTGCAACGGCGCCGACCGCGCCGAGCTGCTCGCCGCGATCGTCGACGCCGACGCGCTGCTCGTGCGCTCCGCGACCAAGGTCGACGCCGAGGCGCTCGCCGCCGCCGGCCGGCTCAAGGTCGTCGCGCGCGCCGGGGTCGGGCTGGACAACGTGGACGTCCGGGCCGCCACCCAGTCCGGGGTGATGGTCGTCAACGCGCCCACCTCCAACATCGTGTCCGCTGCCGAGCTCGCGGTCGCGCTGATGCTCGCCGCGGCCCGGCACATCTCGCCGGCGCACAACGCGCTCAAGAGCGGGGAGTGGAAGCGGTCCCGCTACACCGGCATCGAGCTCTACGAGAAGACCGTCGGCATCGTCGGCCTCGGCCGGATCGGCGTACTCGTCGCGCAGCGGCTCTCGGCGTTCGGCATGAAGGTCATCGCGTACGACCCCTACGTGCAGGCCGGCCGAGCCGCGCAGATGGGGGTCCGGCTCGTCGACCTGGACACGCTGCTCGCGGAGTCTGACTTCATGTCGGTCCACCTGCCCAAGACGCCCGAGACCGTCGGCCTGATCGGCGACGAGCAGCTGCACAGGGCCAAGCCGTCGCTGGTGCTGGTCAACGCGGCCCGCGGCGGGATCGTCGACGAGGTGGCGCTCTACTCGGCGCTCAAGGAGGGCCGGATCGCGGCCGCCGGCCTCGACGTCTTCGCCAAGGAGCCGTGCACCGACAGCCCGCTCTTCGAGCTGGAGAACGTCGTCGCCACCCCGCACCTCGGGGCGTCTACCGACGAGGCCCAGGAGAAGGCCGGCATCGCGGTCGCCAGGTCGGTGCGGCTCGCGCTCTCCGGTGAGCTCGTGCCCGACGCCGTCAACGTGCAGGGCGGCGTGATCGCCGAGGACGTGCGCCCCGGCATCCCGCTCACCGAGCGGCTCGGCCGCATCTTCACCGGCATCGCGGGCGAGGTGGCCCAGTCGATCGACGTCGAGGTCCGTGGCGAGATCACCGACTTCGACGTGAAGGTGCTCGAGCTGGCCGCCCTCAAGGGGGTCTTCGCCGACATCGTCGAGGAGCAGGTCTCCTACGTCAACGCCCCGTTGCTCGCGGCCGAGCGCGGCTGCGCCGTACGCCTGGTGACCGACGCGGAGAGCCCCGACCACCGCAACCTGATCACGATCCGTGGCACCCTCGCCGACTCCTCGCAGGTGTCGGTGAGCGGCACGCTGATCGGGATTCAGCAGAAGGAACGGCTGGTCGAGGTCAACGGCTTCGACGTCGACATCGAGCCCACCGACCACCTCGCGTTCTTCGTCTACGAGGACCGTCCCGGCATGGTAGGCACCGTCGGCGGGATCCTCGGCGACGCCGGCGTCAACATCGCCGGCATGCAGGTCTCGCGCGACAGCAAGGGCGGCAGCGCGCTGGTCGCCCTGTCCGTCGACTCCGCGATCCCCGCCGAGGCGCTCGCGGACATCCAGACCGCCATCGAGGCCGGCTTCGTCCGCGCCGTCAACCTCGGCTGAGGTCGCTGGCCGGCACCCGTTGGTTGAGCAGCGAGCGCCAGCGAGCGTCGTCGAAACCCGGTGAGGCGACCGCGAACCTGTGGACAAGGCCCGATATCTGTTACCAGGTCGTGACCCCCAATCCCCTTTGTCCACAGGCTTTCCGGGCGAACTGTCGGTGCCCGCTGCTTGACTCATCCCATGGCAGAAGTCACGGCGCTGGAGGCGATGTCGCAGGGCGAGGTCCTCGACTACGCCGACGCGTGCGCCGAGACCGCGCGCCGCGCCGAGGTCGACCTGCTCCGTGCCGCCTACCAGTGGGCGGTGCTGCACTCGGCCGATCGACTGGACCCTGCCGAGGCCGGGAAGCCCGGCCGCGAGCGGGCGCGCCGCCTCGGTGGCGAGGGTGTCGCTGAGGTCACCGAGTTCGCGGCCGCGGAGCTGGGCGCGCGCATCGGCCGCTCCCCGTACGCCGCCGCCCAGTTGATGGCCGACTCCCAGGACCTGCACCACCGCCACCCCCAGCTGTGGGGTCGGGTCAAGGCGGGTGAGGTCCGTGCGTCGCACGCCCGCCACGTGACCACCCGCACTCGTGACCTGAGCGCGGAGCAGGCGGCGTACGTCGACGCCGCGGTCGCCGAGTCGGCCGACGGCCGGA
>JAOPXF010000179.1 GCA_025965295.1 Nocardioides sp. | reverse complement strand
CTACGGCGGCCCGCCCCACGGGAGGTTCAGTGACGGGTCAGCAGCCGCCCGAGAAGCCCGGCTGCAGTCCGCCGGCGTTCGAGTCGTAGGTGATGTACTGGGTCGGATCGCTCGAAGCACCGTTCTTCGCCTCGATGCAGTAGGACCCGACATCGGAGCCGGCCACCACGTTCACGGTGTTGCCGTTGCTGGGCGTGAAGTCCGCCATCGAGGCGGTGGGGTCGACCGGGCTGGTGGGGTTGTCCGTGCGCCAGGTCTCGATCGTGGTGGCCGCGTTCTTGACGTCGCTCTTGAGCGAGGCGTCGACGCCCTTCTTCTGCTGGTTGAGGAACAGCGGGATGGCGATCGCGGCGAGAATGCCGATGATCACGATGACGACGAGGAGCTCGATCAGGGTGAAGCCCTGGTCCTTCTCCTTCATGGACTTCTGCAGTCGAGCGAGCATGTGTAACTCCTGGGGGGAGGTGATGGCGCGGTTCCGTTGGGGGGTTCCGAGGGCCTTGGCGTGTCTGTCACCCGGTTCTTCGGCGCCTCTGCAACCCGACTTGAGGGCCGGGGCGACAATTTTCGGGTCGGAACTCACCCGCCGTAACGCGGCGCGACCTCGCCGAAGGTCTTCATCCCCCACGCGGAGCGCACCGGGTCGAGGAAGTAGGGCGGCGGCGCGTAGCGCAACCGGCTGTCGTAGTTGTAGTTCTTCGAGTAGCCGGAGGAGCCGTTCTTGACGATGCCGCGGAACCGCTGGGCGAGCGAGCCGAAGATCTTGAGGACGCCGAGGCCGTTGCCCACGCCGTACTGCTGGACCTCGAAGCTGTGCTGCAGGGTCAGGATCGAGGCGTAGACCTGGGGGTTCTGGAACGTCGTGCCGTTCGGCCGCGACATGTTCGAGCCGGGCTCACACGTGGTCTTCCCCTTGCTGGTCGTGCAGACGGTCGTGACCGGGTGGTAGACCTGCACGGAGTTCTTGGCGACCAGACCGAGCACGTCGGTGCCGTTCTCGCCGCCCTGGTAGGTCAGGTTGCCGGTGATCACGATGTTGTTGTCGGCCGAGATCGTCACCCGCCCCTTCAGCGTCCCCTCGACCAGCACGGTGCCGTAGCGGCAGTTGGCCTCGCTCAGCCGCTGGTTGTAGTCGCCGTTCTGCGGGAAGCCGCCCAGGGTCGACCCGGACTGGTCGATCGTGCCGGTGGCGCAGGGGCCGCTGGCCGGCGTCGCCTGCCCCGACGGCACGTCCTGCACCATGATCAGGTTGTTCTGCGGCACGTTGACGGTCTGCGGCCACGACGCCGCGGCGTTGCCACAGCCGGGGTTGAGCGTTCCCTTCGACCACCTGCTCCAGACCTTCATGGTCGGGGTCGCGTTGCCCACCGTCGGGTTGAAGACGATCCGGGTGGGTCCGGTGTAGAGGCAGCCCGGGTGTGGCACCTGGGCGCTGGCGGTGACGTACTGCCGGAGGTCGCCGATGCTCTCCGGCATCTCGACCTCGCTGCGGTAGGCGATCCCCTTGTCGAAGCGCGGGTGCACCGTGCCGGTGGTGCTCCGGTAGCAGGCGGTCGCGGGCGGAGGGACGCCGTTGACCGGCCGGCAGGAGGGCATGGACGTCGTGACCGTGCCCTGGAACCACGGCCCGTGGCGCGAGGCGTCGTCCGAGATCAGGATGCCGTCGTTGGAGTGGATCGGCCCGTTGAGCTTGTCGGATCCGCCGAAGCTGATGTCCTGGCAGACGCGAGGGTCCGGGTTTCGGGGCTTGGAGACCGCGGTGCGCGGCTCCCAGGAGTAGTGGGCGCACTCGTCCATCGCCACGACCGGGTTGGGGTAGTCGGCGGGGTCCTGCGTCTCGTAGACGGTTGAGTAGAGGAACTCGCCGAAACCACCCCGGCGCAGGGTCACCTCGATGGTCCGGGTCACGTCACCGACCCGCCCGGTCGAGGTCAGGTCGATGGTGCCGTCGACCGCGGTGCTCGCCACGTCCAGGTCGTAGTGGAACTCCGCCTGGGAGCTGCCGGGGACCCGCAGCCAGCCGATCGGGGTCGACGCCCCCCACCCGCAGGCCGGACTGTCGCTCGGGCGGGGGCCGCGCAGGGCGGCGTTGGTGCAGTCGATGGTCCGCCAGTAGAGGTCGTCCCGGTTGAGCCGGGCCATGTAGTCGTCGACGCCCGCCTCGGCGGCCGAGAACGCCTGGTTCCAGTCGGTGGCGTGACGCGCGGTGTTCGACGTCTGCATCGCGTAGCCGAGTGCCACGCTGACGAAGAGAGTCAGCACGGTCATCGAGCCGAGCACCATGATCAGCGCGGAGCCCTCGTCGCGGCGCCTCATGACGGCTGCACCAGGACGTTGATGTCGGCGTTGGGCAGACGCACCCGCTGCACGGCCGTGCTGGCGGGGTACGCCGACCGGCCGGGCTCGGTCTGCACGGTGATGCTCACGTCAACGCTCGAGACTCGGGGCAGGTCCGTGTTGGCGATCGTGGTGCCCGAGATCGGCAGTCCGCCGAAGTCGTAGTAGCCGAAGACGGTCCCGGATGGCCAGAGCAGCCCTCGCGCGATGACCCGGATGTCGACCCGGCAGCCTGCGGTGCCGGCGGTGCAGAACGTGTAGCGGCCGTCGGACAGCGCCGTCGGCGGCTGCGTCGACTGCTGGAGGATTGCGGAGCCGTCGGTCGCCTGCGGGTCCTGCAGCACCTGGAGGGTGACCAGGCTCGGACCCTGGCCGGTGTTGTTGAGGTTCGCGTAGAACGTCACCCGGGTACTCGTGGCGGTGATGATCGCGGTCTCGGCGCAGTCGGTGCACGACTGGTCCTCCAGCTGGTGGGGGAGCACGGCGGTGCGCAGCACCTTGCTGACCGCGGCGATGCCGAGCTGGCCCTGGGTGGAGTTGTCCAGCCGGACGCCCAGACCGGTGGTGGTGCGGAAGCCGATGATCGCGGTCGTCGCCAGGATCGTGGTCAGCACCATGAAGAGGCCCATCGCGACCAGGATCTCCGCCAGGCTGGTGCCCTCGTCCAGGGGCGGCAGCTCCTCCGGGGCGGTCATGGCACCGTCACCACGGGCGGGGTGGCGTCGTCCTGGGAGACGACCACGTTGGTCGTGTCCGCCCCGATCCAGACGTTCCAGTCGCCGTACGGGAGGCTGGTCTGCAGCAACCCGCCGGCACCGGTGGTCCCGAGCTGGAGGGTCTCGCCCGACGGGCAGAGCCCGTCGGGGTCGTGCTTGGCCACGACGGCCTGGCTCGCCGCCCCGTGCACCTCGATCGCCCCGAGGGCGACCTGGGCCGTCGCGGTATCGCCCCTGGGTGTGCTGACCGGCAGGTCCCGCTGTCCGTCGGTGAACTGCGGGTCGGCGTCCTGGCAGGAGCCGGCCCAGAGCTGGTAGCCGCTGGGGTAGGGCCACAGGTGCGCGATGGTCCTCGGGTCGCCGGTGCCGGTGACTGCCCGGGAGCCGACCGGCAGGAGGGCGCTGTTGCCCAGGGTGACCGACATCCCGGTGTCCGCCGGCACGGGGTAGCCCGGCAGCGTCGCGAACGAGACCGTGATGGCGGAGGCGAGGTCGTACTCGACCGTGCCCCGCCAGAGCTGGCCCGCCTGCACCTGCGCGGTGATCGTCCCGGTCGGGTCGCCCTTGGGGTTCACGAACCCCGGGGTGGAGACCGTCACGGCATAGCTGCCGGGGTTCAGGAAGGCCAGCAGCGCGCAGCCGTCGTCGCCGGTCGTGCCCGTCTCGGTGTTGCCGGACGCGGCGCGGGCCGTCACCTGCACGCCGGAACGTGGCTGGCCGGCGCTGTCGATCACCTTGAGCCCGATGTGCCCGGCCAGTGCGGAGTAGGTGCCCTTGGGTGGCGTCATCACCGTGTCCATCGTGACCGGCCGGCGGTCCCCGAGCTCGGGCCAGGAGACCTGCACCTTGACGCGGAGATAGGCCAGCTCGGTCGTCGTGCCCTCGTCGCAGGTCGAGGCCGCGGCGCCGTTGACCGGGGCCCACTGGGCTGTGCGGACGACCGTGTAGGGCACGCCGTTGACGACCAACGGGGCGCCGACGGTGCCGCCCGGGAGCGGGCTCGGGTTGCGCACCGCGTTCGTGCCGACCTGGTTCGGCCCGCGCGTGACCGCGCTGAACGTGTCCCGGGTGATCTCCAGCTCGCGGCTGGCCAGGTTCACGGCCTCGAGCCGCGCCTTGTCGTCGCGGGTCAGCGTGATCGCGGAGCCCAGCACCGAGAGGGCCGCGGTCGACATGACCGCGAACAGGCCGAGCGCCACGACCACCTCGATGAGACTCATGCCCTCGTCGCGTGGCGGTCCGAGGGGTCGCTGTCTCCTGGTTCTCACGGTCACCCGATCAGGTCGAAGACCTTGAAGATGGGCATGTAGAGGGCGATGATCATCGACCCGACGACACCGCCGAGGAAGGCGATCATCAGCGGCTCGATCAGCGCGGTGAGGGCCTCCGTGGTTGCCTCGACCTCCTCGTCGTAGAACTGGGCGATCTTCTCGAGCATCTGGTCGATGGCTCCGGCCTCCTCGCCCGATGCGATCATCTGCACGACCATCGGGGGGAACACGTCGTGGTCGGCGAGCGGGCCGGCGACCGACTCACCGCGGCGCACCGAGGCCTGGACCTCCTTGAGCGCCCGGGAGATGACGACCGAGCCGGTGGTCTCGGAGACGATGTCGAGGGACTGGAGGATCGGCACCCCGGAGGAGAGCAGGGTGCCGAGGTTGCGGGAGAAGCGCGCCAGTGCGAGCTTCCGGAACAGGTTCCCCAGCACCGGAAGCCGCAGCTTGAGCGGGTCGACGATGTTGCGTACCCGCTCGGACTTGCCGAACTTCCGCCACCACCAGACGAACGCGATCGCGCCCACGATCAGGACCGGCAGCATGAACCGCATCGCGCCGGAGAGGAAGACCAGGATCTTGGTCGGCAGCGGGAGCTCGCCGCCGAGGTCCTCGAACATCCCGGAGAAGACCGGCACGACGAAGACGAGCATGCCGATGCACATGACGATCGCCAGGCAGAAGACGACGACGGGGTAGGTCAGCGCGGCCTTGATCTTGCCGCGCAGCCGGACGTCGGCCTCGAAGTTGTCCGCGATCTGCCTCATGGCGACGTCGAGGAAGCCGCCGGCCTCGCCGGCCCGGCACATGCTGATCATCAGTGGCGGGAACACGGTGGGGTTGTGCGCGAACGCCGCCGAGAGGCTGTGGCCGGCCTCGACGTCCTGCTTGACGTTGCGCAGAACCTTGCGGAGCTCGAGGTTCTCCGACTGGTCGGCCATGATCGTGAGCGCGCGGAGCATGGTGAGCCCGGCGTCGATCATCGTGGCGAACTGCCGGGAGAAGACCGCGAGGTCCTTGGTCTTGATCCGCTTCTTGCGACCGAAGGTGATCTCCCGCTGCATGCCGCTGTTGGCCGCGCGCACCTCGAGCGGCACGTAGCCCATGGCCCGGAGCTTGTCGGCCACCGCGGCCTGGGAGGCCGCCTCCACCTTGCCCTTGGTGAGCTTCCCGCGAGCGTCGCGGACGGTGTAGCTGTACCGGATCGTGGGAGCGCTCACTGCCAGCCCGCCGGTGCGCGCTGGGCGGTCGAGCCGACGAGGGTGTCGTAGTCGGCGCGGTTGGTGCACGACTCGAGCCCGGCCTCGTAGCTGATCCGGCCGGCCTGCACGAGCGCGGCCAGGTGGGCGTTCAGCGTCTGCATGCCGTCGCGGGCACCGGCCTGGAGGGCGCCCTGGATCTGCTGCAGCTTGTCGTCGCGGATCATCGCGCGGATACCGGAGTTGCAGACCATGACCTCGACGGCGGCCGCGCGGCCCTTCCCGTCGACGGTCTTGACCAGGGCCTGGCAGACGACACCCTGGAGCGTGGCGGCGAGCTGGGTCCGGACCTGCTGCTGCTGGTCGGACGGGAAGACGTCGACGACGCGGGTGATGGTGTCCTGTGCGGACTGGGTGTGCAGGGTCGCGAAGACCAGGTGCCCGGTCTCGGCCGCCGTGAGGGCGACCGAGATTGTCTCCAGGTCGCGCAGCTCGCCGACCAGGATCACGTCGGGGTCCTGGCGGAGCACGTGCTTGAGCGCGGTACGGAAGCCGTGCGTGTCGTTGCCGACCTCGCGCTGGTTGACCAGGCAGCCGCGGTGCTCGTGCAGGAACTCGATCGGGTCCTCGATGGTCATGATGTGACCGCGCCGGGACCGGTTGACCTTGTCGATGATCGCGGCCAGCGTCGTGGACTTGCCCGACCCGGTGGGCCCGGTCACCAGCACCAGCCCGCGCTTCAGGTCGGCGAAGTCCGAGACCACGGACGGCATGCCGAGATCCTCCAGCGGCAGGATCTTCCAGGGGATCATCCGCATCACGGCGCCCACGGACTCCCGCTGCTGGAAGACGTTGACCCGGAAGCGCGCGTGGCCGGGCACGGCGTACGCGAAGTCGAGCTCGAGCTCCTCCTCGAAGACCTTGCGCTGCCGCTCGGTCATGACGCCGTAGAGCGTGGCCTGGAGCTGGTCGGGCGCGAGCGTGGCGTAGCCCTCGATGACCTCCATGTCGCCGCGCAGCCGCATCGTGGGGGGCGCGCCGGCGGTGAGGTGCAGGTCCGAGCCGCCGAGCTCGAGCACGTGGATGAGGAGGTCGTCCAGGATCAGCCGTTGCCGCGGCGCGGGAGCCGCAGCGGGAGCCGGGGCGGCCACGGGTGCCACGGGAGCGACCGGAGCGGCTATCGGCGGTGCCGGGGGAGCGGCGGCGACCGGGGGCGCGGCCACCGGCGCCGTGACCCTGGGAGCGGCGAGCGGGAGGCCGAAGCCGTTCCTGGGTACGTCGTTCACGGGGCTGTCTCCGAACAGGCGGGGGGCATGGCACCCCTTGTATCGGTCGGCCGGACACCCGACTTGAGCCCGCGCCGGAAACCCGCTGCGGCGACGCTCGGGTGGCTGCCGGACGAGGACGCGGCCGGGCGGGTCTGGCGGGTCTGGCGCGTCGGACGCGTCGGGCGGGTCGGGCGCGCGTTCCCGTTCAATTGCTGGGATTGACACCGTCTCCCGGCCAGATCAGGTGCTTTCGCCAACAATTGAACGATTGCGCGCGGACCGGCAGTGCGAGCAGTCCGAATCAGGCGACGACGCGGAGGATCTCCTCGATGGAGGTCCGGCCCTGCGACACCTTCAGCCAGCCGTCGGCCTTGAGGGAGGTCATGCCCTGCTCACGGGCCACCCGGGTGATGTCGTCGGTCGAGGCGCGGGCCACGGCCATCCGCGAGATGTCCTCGGTCACCGTCATCACCTCGTGCAGCGCCATCCGGCCGCGGTAGCCGGTGCGGGCGCAGGTCGGGCAGCCCCCGGCGCGGTAGAGCGTCGGCAGGGCCTCGCCCTCCGACCACGGGAAGCCGACGCGGGTCAGTTCCTCGGGGGTCGGCGTGTAGGGCTCGCGACAGCGGTCGCACAGGGAGCGGCACAGCCGCTGGGCGACCACCGCGTCCAGCGCCGACCCCACCAGGAAGGGCTCGATCCCCATCTCGACCAGCCGCGTGACCGCGGAGGGTGCGTCGTTGGTGTGCAGCGTGGACAGCACGAGGTGTCCGGTGAGCGCGGCCTCGATGGCGATCCGCGCGGTCTCGTGGTCGCGGATCTCACCGATGAGCACGATGTCGGGGTCGGAGCGCAGGATCGAGCGGAGCGCGGAGGCGAAGGTGAGTCCGGCCTTGGCGTTGGTCTGCACCTGGTTGATCCCGACCAGGCGGTACTCGACGGGGTCCTCGACGGTGATCACGTTGACGTCGGACCGGTTCAGCAGGTTCAGGGTGGCGTAGAGCGTCGTCGACTTGCCGGATCCGGTCGGCCCGGTGGCGAGGATCATGCCGTAGGGCTTGGTGTACGACGCCTCGAAGCGCCGGAAGTTGCCTTCGCTGAAGCCGAGGTCGTCGAGGCCCAGCTTGGTGTTGGTGTTGTCGAGGATCCGGGCCACGACCTTCTCGCCCCACACCGTCGGCAGGGTGGCCACGCGCAGGTCGATCCGGCGGCCCTGGTGGTTGACCGACATGCGGCCGTCCTGGGGCACGCGGCGTTCGGCGATGTTCATGTCGGCCATGATCTTGAGCCGTGACACGACGCCGTTCTGGATGCTCTTCGGTGACCGGTGCGCATCGTGCAGCACGCCGTCGATCCGGTAGCGCACCCGCAGGTCGCGCTCGGTCGGCTCGATGTGGATGTCGGACGCGCGGTCGCTGATCGCCTGGTTGATGAGCAGGTTCACGAAGCGCACGACCGGTGCCTCGTCCGAGACCTCGGTGAGGCTGGAGAGGTCGTCGGCGTCGTCGTCGGTCGTCGTGAGGTCCGAGGTGAGGTCGTCGAGCTCGCCCTCGGCCCGGTAGACCTGGTTGATCTTGGCTCCGATGTCGGCCCGGTTGGCGATCGCGAACCGGATCCGGCTGCGGGTCATCCGGCCCAGGTCGTCCTTGAGCGTGATGTCGCCGGCCTGGCGAATGCTCACGGCGACGATCAGCTCGCCGTCGTCGAGCCCGAGCGGGAGCACGTGGGAGCGGCGCGCGAACTCCGGGGAGAGCAGCGAGGCCGCGGACATGTCCACCACGTAGTCGGAGAGGTCGACGTAGTCGAGCCCGGCGGACCTCGCCGCGGTGCGGACCACCGACTCGCGGTCGACGACGCCGCTGTCGAGGAGGACCTCGAGGACGGACTGGGAGCGTGGCTCGGCCACGCGCCGCGCTTCCTCGAGCTGCGCGGCGTCGATCACACCGGACTCGAGGAGAGCCTGGACGGTGTCGCTCGACAGCGGGGGCTGCACGCTCACTCCTGGGGGATCACGGAGAGCGCCGCGAGCGGGTTCGCGCGGTAGCGGAGGATGAGCTCCCGGGTCGCCTCGTCGAGCCGCTGGTGCAGGGCGCGGCGGTACGCCGTCAGCTGGGCCTCGGCCGAGCGCAGGCGGGCGAGGGCCTCGGCGACCTCCTCGGGGTTGTGGGGGTCGACCTCG
>JAOPXF010000152.1 GCA_025965295.1 Nocardioides sp. | reverse complement strand
GGTCATCGCCACCAAGGTCGACCGCGCCCTGGTCCGCGAGCTCTCGCTGCTCACCGCGAAGCCGTTCATCTACGTCTTCAACTGCGACGCCGACGAGCTCGCCGACGAGTCGCTGAAGCAGAAGATGCGCGACCTCATCGCGCCCTCCGAGGCGATCTTCCTCGACGCCAAGTTCGAGTCCGAGCTCGTCGAGCTCGACGACGACGAGGAGGCGCGCGAGATGCTCGCCGAGATGGGCGTCAGCGAGCCCGGCCTCGAGACCCTCGCCCGGGTCGGCTTCGACACCCTCGGCCTGCAGACCTACCTGACCGCCGGGCCCAAGGAGTCGCGGGCCTGGACGATCCCCAAGGGGGCCACCGCCCCCGAGGCCGCCGGCGTCATCCACACCGACTTTCAGCGCGGCTTCATCAAGGCCGAGATCGTCTCCTTCGACGACCTGATGGCCGCCGGCTCCATGCAGAAGGCCAAGGAGGCCGGCAAGGTGCGCATGGAGGGCAAGGACTACGTGATGGCCGACGGCGACGTGGTGGAGTTCCGCTTCAACGTCTAGCGAAATGGTTTCGCGGCACGCGCCTCGACCCACCTAAGGTCTAGCTCGTGGTAGACCCGATCTTCGCCCATCCCCGGCTGGCCGAGATCTACGATTCGCTCGACCCTGTGCGTGACGATCTCGACGTGTACGCGTCGATCGCTGTCGAGTTCGGCGCGAGGAGCGTTCTCGACGTCGGGTGCGGAACGGGCACGTTTGCGTGTCTCCTGGCGGCGCGGGGGATGGATGTGGTGGGAGTCGATCCGGCCGGGGCGTCGCTCGATGTCGCACGGAGAAAGCAGTACGGCGATCGCGTGACCTGGGTCCAGGGCGATGCGACCGCGCTGCCCCGGCTCCAGGTGGACCTTGCCATGATGACCGCCAACGTGGCCCAGGTGTTCCTGACGGACGACGATTGGTGCGCGACCCTTCGCGGTGTGCACGCCGCCCTGTCGCCCGGCGGGCATCTCGTCTTCGAGACTCGCGCCCCCCATGCCAGGGCTTGGCTGGAGTGGACCCGCGAGCAGACGCACCAGCGGGCCGATTTCCAGGGGGTCGGCGTCGTGGAGACCTGGTGCGACGTGACGAACGTCGAGGACGACCTGGTGACCTTTCGGTGGACCTACGCCTTCGAGTCCGACGATGTCGTGCTCACCTCGGACTCGACGTTGCGGTTCCGGAGCCGCGAGGCGGTCGAGTGGTCGCTGAGGGCATCGGGCTTTGTCCTCGACGAGGTGCGGGACGCACCCGACAGGCCCGGCCGGGAGCTGGTGTTCATCGCCTCGCAGCACCGCCCGGCCGCGTCGTCTTCCTGAGGTTGATCAGCGCCGGAACCAGGTGGTCCGCTTCGATCAGGGAATCCGTGACGTCTGTTGGCGTAACTCGCCCGAGGAGACAGGCTGGTGTGATGGCGCGACCTGCACCGCATTCACACCTGGGCTCGCGGCCGCGTGCCGGAGCACCTGTGGTCAGAGCTGAAGGTGGAGGCCGACGTTTGCGACCGCTACGTCGACATCGTCGAGGTGCGCCCACCCTGGGATGGCGTCGGCGAGCACACGAGGTTCCCGATCGCACGGCTGCGCTACACCGAGCCCACTGGCGGGCGATCTACTGGCGCGACCGGCACCTGACGTTCCACGAGTACAAGCGCAAGCGGCCAACCAAGAACGTCCAAGCGCTGCTCGACTACATCGACACCAGCGGCGACCCGATCTTCTCGGGCTGAGGAGGCAGGAGAGTGTCGGGGAACGCTGGCACACTCGTGCCGTGGTGGACCACTACCTGTACCTCGATGAGACCGGGACCCTCGACTTCGAGAACCGCCCCGGCGAGGAGTACTTCGGCGTCGGCACGGCGCACTTCGAGGGCGACCATCGGGACGCCATCTGGGAAGGACACCAGTTGCGGGTCGGCCTCGAAGCCAAGGGGATCAAGCTCCCGAAGGGCTTGCATGCAAAGAACGATTCCCACCGACCCGCGGCGATGTATACGCGACCATCGCGGCGCAGCAGGTGCGGTTCGATGCCACTCGGTTGAAGAAGAGCGCGGCGTACCCGAACGTGCGCGCAGCGGGCAAAGTTCGGCTCTACAAGATGGCGATCTGGATGCACCTGAAGTACGTCATCCCCCTGGTCTCCGCCACCGGCGATCGGATCTTCGTAATCGCGGGTCATCTTCAGACCAGCGGCCACCGCGACGCGATCCGTCACGCGGTCGACGACGTCTGTCAGCAGAACGCCTTCGACCGCACCGTCGTGCCCTGCATCTGGGAGGCTCAGTCCTCTTGGGGAATCCAGGCAGCGGACTACGCGCTGTGGCGCATCCAGCGGATCGCAGAGGGCAAGACGGTGCCGGCGTACACCGACGTCATCCAGGGCCAGGTCAAGTCCATCTTCCGGCCGTGGGGGAGTTGAGGGCAGGTAAGAGGCCGGCTATCTCGGTTCCCCGAGAAGAAGTCCCCTGGACCTCTTGTCACCGGCCTGTACCTACATCAAAGCACGTCGAGCCGACAGAATCACATTGCCCCACTGGAGCGAGCCTGGCGTTTCCGTAGCAGTAGCTGACGCTGAGTACACAAGACAACCATCTTGTGGTGGGCATGAAGCGTCGCTCTGGGCAAGGTCATCGGCTACTGCGTGTGTCCACCGACGAGCAGGCCGTCTCCGGCACGTGTCGCGTACGCCCGAAAGAGCCCGCAAACACGGGATGTTCCGAGCCCCGCGAGGTCTGAGACTGGAACGGTGAGTCAGGTCGGAGACCCCTCCCCGAGCACGACCCCGCAGCGCCCCCACCCGCACACCGGCGTGCTGGCGGTGGTCGTGCTGGTGCTCGTGGCGGCGGTCGCCGTCGTCCTCGTCCGAGCCGTTGGGGATGACGGCGATGACAGCGATACGTTGGCGGCCACGACGTCGGTCGACCTCCGGAACCGGCCGGCCGACCTCGACCAGACCCTGCAGGCGACGGCCGGCAGCCTGCGCGAGTTCTGGAGCGCCGAGCTTCCGCGGATCTACGACAAGCCCTTCGAGGACCTCGCGGGCGGGATTCAGCCGAAGACGCAGGACAGCCCGCCGTGGACGTGCAACGGCGAGCGGGTCACCTACGACGACATTCGGGGCAATGCCTTCTACTGCGGGGGCAAGAACGACGACTACATCGCGTACGACGCGGCGTACCTGCTGCCGAAGCTGGACAAGTCCTTCGGCGCGCTCACGCCTGCCGTCGTCCTCGCGCACGAGTTCGGCCACGCCGTCCAGCACCGGGCTGGGGTGAACGCGCCGTCCGTGGTCATCGAGCTGCAGGCGGACTGCTTCGCCGGTGCCTGGGTCGCCTACGCGCAGCAGTCGGCCGGCGACCCCGTCGCCGTCGAGGAGACGGCCCTGGACAGCTCCATCCGGGCCATCCCCCTGCTCCGCGACCAGCCGGGCACGGCCGCGACCAACCCGAAGGCGCACGGCCTCGGCTTCGACCGCGTCAACGCGTTCCAGACGGGCTACGAGTCCGGAGCCGGCCGGTGCGCGACGTTCCCGGACGGGAACGTGGTCGTGACCGAGCTGCCGTTCCGCACCCCCGCCGAGCTCCAGACGGGGGGCAACCTCGACTTCGGGGCGGCGGTCCCGTTCTTCGTCGGCCATCTCGACAGCTACTGGTCCGTCACCCTGCCGCAGCTCCCGGGGGCGCCGGTGTACCAGCGCCCCGCCCGGAACCCGGTGCCCTCCCCGCCGCTTCCCGACTGTGCCGCCGACCCGGGCTACGACCCCGGGGCCGTCACGGCCTACTGCGCGTCCTCCAACGCCGTGTCCTGGGCGACGGCACCGCTCGCCCGGCTGCACGTGTCGATCGGTGACATGGCGACCGGCGCGGCGCTGTCCGAGACCTGGGCGAGAGCTGCCCAGGCGCAGGCCGGCCTGGCGACGACGGGAGCGGCCGCGGAGCTTCAGCAGGTCTGCTTCACCGGCGCCTGGGTCGCGGCGATCGCGTCGAGCAGCTCACCGGTCCAGCTCTCGCCAGGGGACGTCGACGAGGTGCTCCTCACGGTGCTCAGCCCGCTGTCCACGGATGAGGTGGACGCCGTCCAGAGCACGTCGTTCGAGCGCGCGGATGCCTTCCGCACCGGGCTGCTCAACGGCCTCCCGGCCTGCCTGAGGAGCTAGACCAGGAGATCGAAGATCCGGATGGCGCGGTCCCAGTGCCGGGTCTGCGGGGTTCTTCAGGCCCTCGTCGAGGATCGGGAACGTCCGCGCGAGGGCGACGCCCAGCCCGCCCGCGACCAGCGGGAGCTTCTCCTGGGCCTCGTCGCTGTAGCTCACATCGAGCGGCGGCCGCCTGGTGAGCTGCTCGAGGATCGCCTCCAGCGACACCTCCTGATCGATCGCCTTGAAGGCGTGGATGGACTCCTGGAGCCCCTGGGTGATCGGCAGGTCCTGCGGCTCGATGACGTCGCGGCCGTTCGCCTTCGCGTTCGCCTGCCCGCGCAGCAGGAGGTCGTAGATCTTGTCGTTCACGAAGTCGTCGAAGCGCCGCAGGTCGTCCTTGTCGACGTCGAGACCGGCGGCCGCGCGGAAGAAACGTTCGAAGCGGGTGACGCCGAAGAGCTCCATCGTCGGTCCTCCTGTGTTCTCGGTCGTCCCAGCCTCGCACCCGCGGCCCGACGCGGCATCCCGGATACGCGGGATGTGGCGATCCGCCGGGCGAGTGAGGATGGGTCTCGGCCGCGGGTCGGCCGAACCACGTTCGGAAGGATCAGAACCGATGGCAGACAATTCGACGACGGACCGCCAGGGCTGGGTGGAGGCTCTGGACCGGCTGACGAAGGGCCGCGAGGGACAGGACGTGACGATCGAGGTCCTCGACCGTTCGTTCGGCGACCAGACGGAGGCCGAGCGCCTGCCGTTCGCGTACACGTCGTACGACCCCAAGGACGACGTGGTGATCGTGGCCGTGGGCGGGAGGTCCTCGAGCCACCCCGTGGTGCTCCGCCACATGGTCCCGCACCCGAGTGAAGTCGACGTGGACCTCGACACGGGCGCCCTTCGAGCCGTCGAGCAGGACGGCACCACGACCATCGTGAGCTTCTTCCCCCCGGCCGGCGGCTGAGGAGCACCTGAACCAGCTGCCGGTCGTCCTCGCGGAACCCGCAACGTCATACGAAGCGTGGCCTATTGCCCACGTTCCGTATGACGTCCCGGGGGCGGCGCGCCTGTACGGTCAAGTTGAAAGTTGTACCATCAACCAAGGAGTCTGTCATGGCACACGTCAGCATCATCGGAACCGGCAACATGGGGCCCGCCATCGCGAGCGTCGTCACCAAGGGCGGCAACACCGTCGAGCTCTTCAACCAGGGCGACCACGCCAAGCCCCTCACCGGCGACATCGTCGTCCTCGCCGTCCCCTACCCGGCGCTGGCGGATGTCGTGTCGCGTCGCGGCGCAGAGCTCGCCGGCAAGATCGTCGTCGACATCACCAACCCGGTGAACTTCGAGACGTTCGACTCCCTGACCGTCGCCGCCGACGGCTCGGCCACGGCCGAGCTCGCGGGTGCCCTCCCCGACTCGCGCGTCCTGAAGGCGTTCAACACCAACTTCGGCGCCACGCTGGCCTCCGGCAAGGTCGGCGAGCTCACCACCACCGTGCTGATCGCCGGCGAGGACGCCGACGCCAAGGCCGAGCTCGCAGGCGTGATCGCAGCCGGCGGCCTGCGTGCCATCGACGCCGGCGGGCTCAACCGGGCCCGCGAGCTCGAGAGCCTCGGCTTCCTGCAGATCACGCTCGCCGCCGCCGAGAAGATCAGCTGGACCGGAGGCTTCGGCGTCGTCGCCTGACCATCAACCCATCAAGAGAAAGACGAGCCTTTCGATGATCCCCGCCGTACGTCTCAACCACGCCGTCCTGTACGTCGCCGACCTGGAGCGGGCGCTGGGGTTCTACTCCCAGGCCTTCGGTGCCGAGGTCGTCGCGCGGGAGCCGCGGGCGAACGCCGCGTTCCTGCGCCTGCCGCGGTCGCAGAACCACCACGACCTCGGGCTGTTCGGGATCGGTGTCGGTGCGCCACCGCGCGCTCCGGGCACCGTGGGGCTCTACCACCTCGCGTGGCAGGTCGACACCATCGAGGACCTGGAGCAGGCGAGGATGACGCTCGCCGAGCTCGGGGCCTACACCGGGGAGTCGAGCCACGGGGCGACCAAGAGCGTGTACGGCGTCGACCCCGACGGCAACGAGTTCGAGGTGATGTGGATGCTGCCGCGCGACGCCTGGGGGGAGCACGAGAACGCGGCCCCGGTCGAACGCCTCGACCTGGCGGGGGAGGTCGCTCGTTGGGGCGGGCGTCGTACCGCCGGGACCATCGTCGAGGAGAACCCTCGATGACGACCTTCCCCGAGCCCGTCGTCGTGCAGCGTGGGTCGACCGACCCGGATGCGCCGCTCGTCGTCCTCCTGCACGGCCGGGGCGCCGACGAGCAGTCCATCGCCGGCCTGGTCGACCACCTGCCGGACGGGCCGGCGTACGCCGCGGTCCGGGCGCCGATCGCCGAGGGGGGTGGCTACGCCTGGTTCGCCAACCGGGGGATCGGCCGGCCGGTCGCGGGCTCCCTCGCCGAGACGATGTCGTGGTTCCGGTCCTGGCTCGACGGCGTCGCGCCCGAGGGGCGGCCCGTCATCCTGGTCGGCTTCAGCGGCGGCGCTGCCTTCGCCGGCGGCCTGGTCCTCTCCGACCCGAGCCGGTACGCCGGTGCCGCGGTCCTCTACGGCACGCTGCCGTTCGACGCCGGCGTCCCGGTCACCCCGGCCCGACTCGCGGGACTGCCGGTGTTCGTGGCCCAGGGTGACGCCGACACGGTCATCCCGCGCGAGCTGCTGGACGCGACCTGGACCTACCTGCTCGGCGACTCCGGCGCCGCTGCGTACGCGCGCCGCGACCCCGGTGGGCACGGCATCAGCGCCCAGACCCTGGGCGAGCTCGCGGGCTGGGTCGCGGAGCCCGCCACCTACGTCGACCGACACGGGTCCGGCCCGGTCGGCCCGCAGGCGGACGCCAGCTGACCGCGACCCCCCGCGCAACGTCATACGAAGTGGTGGCTATAGCGCTCGGTTCGTATGACGTCCCGGGGGTGGTCACTCGTATCCTCGGCGCATGGACCTGGAGTTCACCGGCGACGTCTGGCAGTGGAAGGGCCCGGCGCCGCACCACTTCGTGACCGTGCCCGAGGAGGAGTGCGCCGAGCTGGAGTCGGTGTCGGCGCTGGTGACCTACGGCTGGGGGATGATCCCGGTGACGGTCGGGATCGGCGACACCGAGTGGACGACCTCGTTGTGGCCCAAGGACGGCGGCTACATCGTGCCGCTGAAGGCCGCCGTACGACGCACCGAGGGCATCGACGTGGGTGACGTCGTGACGGTGCGGCTGGCCGTCAGCGTATGACCGCCGAGCCGTTGGTCCACCGGCTCTCCCGCGCCGACGCGCGCCGGGTCGCCGTCCGGGCGCAGCTCCTCACCGAGCCGCGGCCCACCGACCTGCTCGAGCTGGTGCGCCACCTGACCCTGCTCCAGCACGACCCGATCTCCGCCGTCGCCCCCAGCGCCGACCTGGTGGCCTGGAGCCGGCTGGGCTCGTCGTACGACCCCGCCGAGCTGCGCGACGCGCTCGACGAGCAGGTGCTGATCGACCACCACGGGCTGATCCGGCCCAGCGAGGACCTCGCGCTGTACCGCGCGGACATGGCCGCCTGGCCGGGCCTGCCTCCACTGAAGCCCTGGCAGCTGGACAACGCCGAGTGGCTCGAGGCCAACGACGGCTGCCGGCGCGACATCCTCGAGCTGCTGCGCGGCGACGGGCCGCTGCCGTCCAGCGAGCTCCCGGACACCTGCGAGGTGCCCT
Organism: Nocardioides sp.; assembly: GCA_025965295.1. Lineage (GTDB taxonomy): Bacteria > Actinomycetota > Actinomycetes > Propionibacteriales > Nocardioidaceae > Nocardioides. The sequence goes on along the minus strand of JAOPXF010000152.1, from coordinate 9,290 downwards.
GGCCCTCGTCGGGCTGGAACAACAACAAGAACGTCCAGATGCTGCTGCGGATGATGGTGGAGCGGGGGGAGGTGGCCACCGCCGGGCGCCGCGGACGGGAGCGGCTGTGGGACCTCGCCGACCGGATCTACCCCGACGACCCGGTCCCCCCGGCCGACGAGGCCGAGCGGCTCCGCAACGAGCGGCGGCTCCGGGCTCTCGGCATCGCCCGCGCGAAGGCGACGGCCGTGCCCGGCGAGCCCGTCCACGTGCGGGACGCCGGCGAGCCCGCCGTGATCGAGGGCGTCCGGGGGGAGTGGCGGGTCGAGCCGTCCCTGCTCGACGCACCGTTCGAGGGCCGCGCGGCGCTGCTGTCACCGCTGGACCGGCTGGTCCACGACCGCAAACGGCTCGCCGAGGTCTTCGAGTCCGACTACCAGCTCGAGATGTACAAGCCCGTCGCGCAACGCAGGTGGGGCTACTACGCGCTGCCGATCCTGTACGGCGACCGGCTGGTCGGCAAGCTCGACGCCACGGCCGACCACAACGAGGGCGTGCTCCGCGTCGACGCCGTCCACGAGGACGAGCCGTTCCCTCCCGAGGTCGCCGCGGCGGTCCGGGCCGAGATCGAGGACCTGGCGCGCTGGCTGGGGCTCGACCCGATGCTGCCCGGCTGAGCCCGGCGGACGCGGTCGTCAGACCCGGGACTTGTCCTTGCCAGCGACGGCCTCCGCCACACCGACGAGCAGGACCGCGGCAACGACCGCCAGCACGAACCCGAGGACGTTGAGCTCCCAGATGCTGCCGGTGCCGAGCGCCGAGGCGATGAGCCCGCCGATCAGCGAGCCGACGAGGCCAAGGCCCAGGGTGGCAAGCAGGCCGAGGTTCTGCTTGCCGGGCTTGAAGAGCCGTGCGAGTGCCCCGATGATGAGGCCGGCCACGAGGAATCCGATCATGGCGCCCAACGTACGGGGTGGGACCTAGGACGCCGCGGACTCCTCGCCGAGGGTGAGGGCCGCGACCTCCTGCCAGCGGTAGTGGTCCTGCTGCCGGGTGACCGCGGCCAGGGTCAGCCGGGGCACGGCGAGCGACGTACGACGGTCGGCGACGCCGCCGAGAGCCTCCATCACGTCGTCGCGCCGGCAGTCGCTGTTGGTGTAGGCCAGGCTCACGTGCGGCCAGAAGTCGTCGGGGTCGGGGACGATGCCGCGCGAGGCGTGCAGGCCCTCCGCGAGCAGCGCCTGGAGGGCGAGCACCTCGGCGGACGAGGCGACCTGCAGGACCACCGCGTCGGTCATCGTCGTGATCGGGCCGAGCTCGAGCTGCAGCGGGAGCAGGCCGGTCACCGAGCGGGCGGCGGTCACCAGGTCGGTCATCTCGGACGGGGTCACGTCGTCGGCGAACCCCACCTCGAGCAGCGTGAGGTGCAGCCACGACGGGGGCACGACGTCGACGCTCGCGACCCGGCGCAGGTCGTCCTCGACGTCGCCGAAGAGGGAGTGCAGCGCGGGCTGGTCCTCGAAGGTGAGGTACCAGTAGAGACAGGTCCGCTCGGCGGTCCAGTCGGTGCGCCAGTTGCGGTGCGCCAGCATCTCGCTGGACTCTGGGGACGAGGGTTGTGCCGCCATCACACGAAAACTGTCCCACGGCCGGGTAGCGCGGCGGGGGATGCCCCCGCGAAGTGCTTCTCCCGGCGCGTCGAACCGGCTAGGGCCGGCTCCGCAGTGCCGCCGTGGCGGCCAGGCGCTCGGCCGAGAGCAGCTCGTCCACCACCATGAACGCCGCCCCCCGGAGGCCGGAGCAGTCGGCCAGGGGTGACCGGACGATCTCGAGAGCCCGGGTGGCCAGCGGAAGAGACCGTGCGATCACCGAGGAGCGGACCTCGGCGAGATAGAGGTCGCCCGCCGACGCCACGCCGCCGCCGATGAGGACGAGCGAGGGGTTGAAGAAGTTGACGACCCGGGCCAGTGCCTCGCCCAGCAGGCGGGCCGAGCTCGTCACGAGCGCCCGGGCGGCAGGGTCGCCGTGCTGCGCCGCCCAGATCACCGTCTCCGCGGTGATCTCGCGCCCGTCGGCCAGCGCGGTGGCCAGCACCCGGCTCCCCCCGCTGACGGCGAGCTCGAGGCCGTCGCGAGCGATCGCGAAGCCGCCGGCGAGGGCCTCCAGGCAGCCTTCCTGCCCGCACCGGCACAGCACGGTGCTGCCTCCCACGGCCATGTGCCCGATGTCGCCCGCGCAGCCCTGGGCCCCTCGATGCAGCAATCCGCGGGAGACGAGGCCGGCGCCGATGCCGGTGCCGACCTTGACGAAGACGAGGTCGCGGTGCCCGGCGCCCAGCCCACCGCGGAGCTCGCCGAGCGCCATCACGTTGACGTCGTTGTCGACCCAGGTGGGTGCATGGAACCGCGAGGTGAAGAAGCCGCGGACGTCGAACCCGTCCCAGCCGGGCATGATCGGCGGCGAGACCGGTGTGCCGGTCTCGAACTCGACGGGCCCGGGCAGGCCGAGGCCGACGCCCCACACCGCCGTGCCCGTGGGCACCTGCTCGACGAGGCCCGCAAAGAGCTCGGCGATCCGGCCGAGAACGATCTCGGGACCGAGGGTGACGTCGGCCGGTTCGCCGTACATGTGCGAGAGCTCACCCGCGAGGTCGGACACGGCGACCTCGATGCTCGTCGCCCCCAGCTCGGCCACCAGGATGACGCCGGCCTCGGAGCGGAAGCGGAGCTCGCGAGGTGCGCGCCCCCCCGTCGAGCGGGCCAGGTCTCCCTCGGCGAGCAGCCCGGCAGCCACCAGCTGACCGGCCCGCTCGCTGACCACGTTGCGGCCCAGCCCCGTGCGGCGGGCGATCTCGGGGCGGGTGATGGTCGAGGTGCGACGGACGGCCTCCAGCACGCTCAGGAGCGAGTCGATGTGCTCCGCTGGCAGCGTCGTGGTCTGGTCCATTTGCACCCCTTCCGTCGGAACGGATCGTACATCAGCATGATTTTGATTGACTTATGCACCGCGCGTGCTTAACGTGGCGTTCACCCGACCGACCCGCGAGGCCACGAGGAGGAAACCATGCGAGTGGGCTACCACACGATCACGTGGGGAGGCGTCGTCGGCGATCCGGTCGGTGTCACGAGCGTCAAGGACCTTTTCTACCGCGTGAACGGATCGATGGACCGGGCCATCACGGAGATCGGTGAGCTCGGCTACCAGGGCGTGGAGATGTTCGACGGCAACGTCGCGGACTTCGCGAAGCGTCCTGGACACCTGCGTGCACTCCTCGAGCGGGCCGGTGTCGAGCTGGTCAGCGTTTACACCGGCGGCAACTACATCTACGACGAGATCCTCCCCGACGAGCTGCACCGCGCGACGCGAGCGGCAGAGCTCGCGCGCCAGTTCGGGGCGAGCCACCTGGTCGTCGGGGGCGGCGCCCAGCGGGCGAGCGGTCGCCGCGACGAGGACTACAGGCGTCTGGCCGGGGCGCTCGACTCCATCACGGACATCGCCGAGGCGCACGGCCTGACCGCGTGCTACCACCCGCACCTGTCCACGATCGTGGAGAGCCCCGACGATCTCGACCGGCTCCTGCCGCACACGCGGATCGGCTTCTGCCCGGACACCGCCCACCTCGTGGCCGGTGGCGGCGACCCCGCCCAGATGATCCGGCAGTACGCCGACCGGGTCCGCCACGTCCACCTCAAGGATGTCCGGGTCGACCCCTTCGAGTTCCTGCCGCTGGGCCGTGGCCAGGTCGACTTCACCGACGTCCTCGCGGCGCTCCGCGAGTGCGGCTACGACGGCTGGTTGATGGTGGAGCTGGACTCCTATGCGGGCGATCCTCGGGAAGCCGCAGCCATGAGCAAGACCTTCCTCGACGGACTGCTCGCCACTTCCGGCGAACCAGACGTCACCTACCCCACTGGAGAAACCCGATGAAGAGCAACATCCGGTTCATGGCGGCCGCCGCGGTTCTGGCGCTGGCCACCACAGGTTGCAGCGCCTCGAACACGTCCACGTCCTCGGAGGACCCGGGCGTGTCCAAGCAGGCGGACGCGGCACTCGCCGCCATCCAGGGCAAGGTCCTGAGCAAGGGTCCCAACGGCGAGGAACCGTCGTCGGCCGACGTCGCTGCCCTCACCGACGACGAGATCGCCCAGGTGAAGGAGATGCACGCCACCGCCGCGATCGTCATGCACTACGGCGGCAACGACTGGGCCACCGCCCAGGTGGCCGGCCTGAAGGCCAAGTTCGCCGAGCTGGGGATCGAGGTCGTGGCGGTCACCGACGCCAACTTCAAGCCCGACAAGCAGGTCTCCGACATCGAGACCGTGATGGCCAAGAAGCCGGACATCATCGTGTCGATCCCGACCGACCCGGTCGCCACCGCGTCGGCCTACAAGGCCGCCGCCGACGCCGGCACCAAGCTCGTCTTCATGGACAACGTCCCGCAGGGCCTGGAGGCCGGCAAGGACTACGTCTCGGTCGTCTCGGCCGACAACTACGGCAACGGCGTCACCTCGGCGCACCTGATGGCCAAGGCGCTCGGCGGCAAGGGCAAGATCGGCACGATCTTCCACGAGGCCGACTTCTTCGTGACCAAGCAGCGCTACGACGGTTTCAAGGCCACCATCGAGGAGGACTACCCGGACATCGAGATCGTCGACGAGAAGGGCATCGCCGGACCCGACTTCGCCGGTGACGCGCAGAACGCCGCCAACGCGATGCTGACCGAGAACCCCGACCTGGACGGCATCTGGGCGGTCTGGGACGTGCCCGCCGAGGGAGTCATGGCAGCCGCCCGCGCCAACGGCCGGACGGACCTGAAGATCGCCACCGAGGACCTCGGCACCAACGTCGCCATCGCGCTCGCCAAGAACCAGCTCATCGTCGGTCTGGGCGCCCAGCGTCCCTTCGACCAGGGCGCCACCGAGGCTCTGCTCGGCGCGGGTGCGCTGCTCGGCAAGGTCGCCCCGCCGTACGTCGCACTCAGCGCGCTGCCGGTCGACCACGACAATGTGCTGGACGCGTGGACGCAGGTCTACCACCAGGACCCGCCTGCCGACCTGGCCGACTCCTTCGTCGACTGACGGACCCAGAACGGGCCGGCGGAACACGCCGCCGGCCCGCAGATCGGAGAGACCACTCGCATGGACAACGCAGGAACAGCGGTCGCGATGCGCGCTGTCCACAAGGCGTTCGACGGCGTCGAGGTCCTCCGCGACGTCGACTTCGAGGTGGCCCGGGGTGAGGTGCACGCGCTCGCCGGGGGCAACGGGGCCGGCAAGTCGACCCTGATGAAGATCCTGCAGGGCGTCTACTCGATGGACTCCGGGTCCATCGAGATCGACGGCTTGCCGGTGCGGATCGGGTCCATCCAGGAGGCCCGTGCGGCGGGCATCGGCATGGTCTTCCAGGAGTTCAGCCTGGTGCCCAGTCTCACGGTCGCGCAGAACATCTTCCTTGCCGACGAGCCCCGCGGGCGCAGTGGTCTGATCAGTGACCGGGAGGCGGTCAGGCGGGCGCGGGAGCTCTTCGCCGAGATGGAGGTCGCCGTCGACCCGAAGGCCGTCGTCGCCGACCTCGGGACGGCGTACTGGCAGCTGACCGAGATCGCCAAGGCGCTCAGCAGGAACGCGCGGACCCTGATCATGGACGAGCCGACCGCCAGCCTGGCGCGCCACGAGACGGCGGCGCTCTTCGACCTGGTCGGGCGCCTCAAGAAGCGAGGCATCTCGATCATCTACATCTCGCACCGGATGGACGAGATCTACCAGATCGCGGACCGCATCACGATCCTGCGCGACGGGCGGCACCTGCTGACCGAGGCACTGACGGACGTCACCCCCGAGCAGATCGTCGAGGGCATCGTCGGCAAGAAGATCGAGAGCCAGCTGACCTACCGGGAGCGGGGCCACGACCCGTCGGGCGAGCCCCTGCTGGAGGCGCGCCACCTGCGCTCGGGCGACCGGGTCAACGACGTGTCGTTCAGGCTGCACCCCGGCGAGATCATCGGTCTGGCCGGGCTGATGGGCAGCGGTCGGACCGAGCTCGCGCGGGCCCTGTTCGGCATCGACAAGCTGACCGGCGGTGACCTGTACGTCCGGGGCCGGAAGGTCTCGATCGGGAACCCGCAGCAGGCGGTCTCCCACGGGCTGGCGCTGATCCCCGAGGACCGCAGGGCACAGGGGTTGGTCCTCGACCACTCGGTGCGCGACAACCTGCTGCTGCCCCTCCTCGACCGGACGACCAAGGGGCCGTTCCTCTCTGCCCGGGCCGGCCGCAGGGTGTCGAGCGAGCTCATCTCCCGGTTCGGTGTCAAGGCGACCCATCCGCAACGGCCGGTGCGTCTGCTGTCCGGGGGCAACCAGCAGAAGGTCGTGCTCGCCAAGTGGCTCGGCACCGAACCCGACGTCCTGATCCTCGACGAGCCGACGGCGGGCGTCGACATCGGCACCAAGAGCGAGATCCTCGAGATGATCCGGTCCCTCGCCGACGCAGGGAAGGGCATCATCCTCATCTCCTCGGAGTATCCCGAGCTTCTCGCCGTCAGCGACCGCATCCTCGTCCTCCGGGACGGCACGGTCACCGACGACGTCCCCCGTCGCGACATCGCGGACGAGGAGTCCCTCCAACTAGCCGTCCAAGGAGTGCATTCATGAGCGAGAGCAGCAGCAGCGCCGCGGTGGACGCCGGGGGAGCCGGAAGCATCTCGCTCCGCCGCCTCCTGCGGGACGTCGACTGGCGTCGGTACATCATCTACATCGCGTTCGTCGTCGTCTTCGTCTTCTTCGCCGTCCTGCTCGGCGACCAGGGGTTCCTCTCGCAGAACAACCTCCTCAACATCCTTCGTCAGACGGCCACCATTACCGTGATCGCCGTGGGGATGACCTACGTGATCGCCTGCGCCGAGATCGACCTGTCGGTCGGATCGGTGGCCGGGCTCTCCAGCGTGTGCTGCGCGATGGCCATCTCCCAGTGGGGCCTCGTGCCGGGAATCCTCGCGGGCCTGGCGGTGGGGCTGGGCGTCGGCACGATCAACGGGGGGCTCGTCAGCCTGCTGGGCATCCCGTCCTTCCTCGTCACCCTCGGCATGCTCGGCATCGCCGCCGGCGTCGCCCAGTGGATCACCGACTCGGCGCCGCAACCGATCCTCGACGACACCTTCAACCTGATCTTCGGTGGCGGCAACTTCGGCCCGGTCCCGGGACTGATCATGTGGGGCGCGGTCTTCGTCGCCGTGGGGGCGGTCGTGCTCAACAAGACCAAGTTCGGCCGGCAGGTGCTGGCGACCGGCGGCAACCGCACGGCAGCCGAGTTCACCGGCATCAAGACCAGGCGCATCAAGTTCCAGGTGCTGCTGCTGTCCGCGACCGTGGCCAGCGTCGCGGGCATGCTCTACGCGGGGCGGCTGCAGTCCGGTCGCTTCCAGTGGGGCGCCGGGGACGAGCTGTCCGCCATCGCCGCCGTGATCCTCGGGGGCACGAGCCTCTTCGGGGGGAGCGGAGCGGTCGTCGGCACGATGTTCGGCGCGCTCCTGATCGGCCTGATCAACAACGGCCTGATCCTCGCGGGCCTCGACAGCTCCCAGCAGCAGGTCGTCCGGGGGATCATCATCATCCTGGCCGTCGCGCTGGCTCGGAAGAAGTGAGCCGTGGAGACACCACTGCGGGCCGGCCTGATCGGCGCCGGCTTCATCGGTAGCGTCCACGCTCACGCGATCCGCGCCTCCGGCGCCCGGCTCTCGCGCGTCTCGGACTCCACGCCCGAGCGGGCGCTCGAAGCCGCCAGACGACTCGGGGCCGAGGCCGCTGCCGAGTCAGCGGAGGCCCTGATCGCCTCCGACGACATCGACGTCGTGCACATCTGCACCCCCAACGCGACCCATGCCGACCTGGCCGAGAGAGCCATCGCTGCCGGGAAGACCGTCATCTGCGAGAAGCCCCTCGCCACGTCACTCGCGGACGCGGACCGGCTGGTCGCGGCTGCCGACCGGGCGGGCGTCGTCACCGCGGTCCCGTTCGTCTACCGCTACTATCCGAGCGTCCGCGAGGCCCGCGCCCTCATCGACGCAGGCGCCGCTGGTCGGCTCTGGCTGCTCCACGGCTCCTACCTGCAGGACTGGCTCTCCAACAGCGGCGAGACCAACTGGCGCGTCGACCCGAGCCAGGGAGGTGGCTCGCGTGCCTTCGGAGACATCGGCGTGCACTGGTGCGACCTCATGGAGTTCGTCACCGGTCACCGGATCACCCGGCTGATGGCCCGGATGTCCAACGCCCACAGCGAGCGACCGACCGCCGAGGGCATGAAGTCGGTCGGCACCGAGGACGGGGTCACGCTCATGTTCGAGACCGACCGCGGTGCCACGGGAAGCCTGGTCGCCAGCCAGGTGTCGCTGGGCCGCAAGAACAAGCTGTGGTTCTCCTTCGACGGCACCGAGGCGGCGTACGTCTTCGACCAGGAGAACCCCGACTCGCTCTGGGTGGGCGGCGCGAACGAGAGCCGCATCCTGCCGCGCGGCCCCGGCGGCGCCGGCAGCCGGGGGGAGGGGCCGGACTACTCGTTCCTCCCCGCGGGCCACCCGCAGGGCTACCAGGACTGCTTCAACGCCTTCGTCGCCGACGTCTACGCGGTCGCCACGGGGGCGCGCCGCGACGGGCTGCCGACCTTCACCGACGGCCGTCGGGCAGCGAAGATCACCGAGGCCGTCATCGACTCCGCGAAGAACGAGAGCTGGACAGAGGTGCTCGCATGAAGCTCGGATTCCTGACCGCCTGCCTTCCCGACCGCTCCCTGGAGGAGATCGCGGCCTGGGCGGCTCAGCACGAGTACGAGGCGCTGGAGGTCGCGGCCTGGCCAGACCTCGGGAACCGGCCCTTCACGGCGACCCACGTCCGCGCGGAGGGTTTCGGGCAACAGGACGCCGACCGCGTGCTGGAGCTGTTCGAGCGGCATGGGCTGACGCTGTCGTCCCTCGCCTTCTACGACAACAACCTGCACCCGGACCCCGCCGAGCGGGCCGCGGTCAACGACCACGTCATGGCACTGATCGACGTCGCCGCGATGGTGGGCTGTCCCACGGTGGGCACCTTCGTCGGACGCGACCCCGGCCTGTCGGTGGCCGAGAACCTGCGCGTCGCGGAGCGGCTCTTCCCCCGGCTCGTGGATCACGCGGGGGAGAAGGGCGTCAAGCTGGTCATCGAGAACTGCGTCATGGAGGGGTGGCACCCCGACGGCTATCCCGGCAACCTCGCCTACAGCCCCGAGCTCTGGGAGTGGATGTTCGACCTGGGCCTCTACCTCAACTACGACCCGTCCCACCT
>JAOPXF010000128.1 GCA_025965295.1 Nocardioides sp. | reverse complement strand
GTCGAGACCCTGGCTGAGGTCCGCGGGCCAGTAGGACGCCTTCAGTGCTCCGGGACCGGCCTCGGTCGTCGTGCTGATCATGCTCTCGGGCTCCATTCCGTCGACGCCAGGCCCACCTCGTAGGATGCCCAACACCTGCGTGATGGGCGTCACCCTAGTCCCGGAATGAACTTGACGTCAATGTCAACTTCTGGCTAGTGTGGACGAATGATCGACCAGACCAACGCGGCTGCCTCCGCCACCGCTGCGCAGGCCGAGCTGGCGCGCCGCGCCGCCGGCTCCGACCCGGTCCCGCGTGCACCACGCCAGCTCTCCGCTCTCGGTCGCGCCCAGCTGCTCTGCGACCCCGGCTCCTTCGCCGCGACCGGGTCGATGCGACGCAGCGCCAGTCGCCACGCTCCGGGCAAGTTCGACGGCGACGGTGTCGTCACCGGCTTCGGCCTCGTGGCCGGCCGGACGGTCGCCGTGGCCAGCCACGAGTTCTCGAACGGCGGCGGCTCGATCGGCTCCGGGTTCGCGGCGAAGGTAGCCGAGCTCCAGGACATGGCGATCGCCCGCCGGACCCCGATCGTCTTCCTCAACGACTCCGGCGGCGCCCGCATCAACGAGGGCATCGACTCCCTGAACGGCTGCGGGCAGATGTTCCAGCGCAACGTCCGGGCCAAGTCGCTCATCCCGCAGATCTCGGTGATCCTCGGTCCGTGCGCCGGCGCCGGCGCGTACTCACCCGCCCTCACGGACTGGACGATCATGGTCCGCGGCACCAGCCACATGTTCCTCACCGGGCCGGACGTCGTGCGCGCGGCCATCGGCGAGGCCGTGACGTTGGACGACATCGGTGGCGCCGACCTACACACGATCACCAGCGGCGTGGCCCATCTCGCTGTCGACTCCGACGAGGCCGCCCTGCTGAAGGTGCGCGAGCTGCTGGCCTACCTGCCCACGGCGCACGGTGTCGACCTGCCGCTGGCCGCGCCGCGCGACCCGCTGCCCGAGGCCGAGTTCGCTCTGCCGACGCTCGTGCCCATCCGCAGCAGCGAGGTCTTCGACATGCGCGAGCTGGTGCGCGGCGTCGTCGACGGCTCGGAGTACTTCGAGCTGATGGAGGACTATGCCCCGAGCGTGTTCACCGCGCTCGCCCGGCTCGGTGGAGTCCCCGTTGGCATCGTGGCGTCGCAGCCGAACCGCCGCGGCGGGATCCTGGAGATCACCAGCTCGCGCAAGATCGCACGGTTCGTGCGGTTCTGCGGCCGTTTCGACCTGCCGGTGATCACCCTGGTCGACGTACCGGGCTTCATGCCCGGCTCCAAGCAGGAGTCCGGCGGGATCATCACCGAGGGTGCCGAGGTGCTCGACGCCTACGTGACGGCGACCTCCCCCCAGCTCACCGTCGTGGTGCGCAAGGCGTACGGCGGCGCGTTCATCGCGATGGGCTCCAAGTCGCTGGGCGCCGACTTCGCGTGGGCCTACCCCGACTCGGAGCTCGCGGTGATGGGTCCCGGCGGCGCCGTCAGCATCCTGAACCGCCGCGAGCTCGCCGCGGCGGACGACCCCGCCGCCGTCCGGGCTGCCCTCGCCGAGGAGTACCGGGAGAACGTGACCCGGCCCTTCGCGGCCGCCGAGAGCGGCATCATCGACGACATCATCCTTCCGCAGCAGACCCGCGAGACCCTGCTGAACGCCCTGCGTCTGTGGCACCCGTCGGCGGGCCCCGCGCGATCGACGCCGGGCGCCGCATGACAGGCGCCGTGCTCGCCGAGCTTTCCGGGAACGTCTGGAAGGTCCTCCGCTCGGTCGGGGACGCGGTGTCGGCGAACGACACGTTGCTGGTGATCGAGACGATGAAGATGGAGATACCGGTGCAGGCTGGGACGGACGGAACCGTGACCGAGCTCAACGTGGCGCCGGGTGACCAGGTTGGCGAGGGCGACGTGCTGGCGGTGATCGCGCCGTGACCGCGTTCAGCGACGGAGCCGCGCTGCTCGCCGGCGCCGGCACCCACCTCGGCACCAGCGACTGGGTCGTCATCGACCAGACCAGGATCGACCTCTTCGCGGAGGCGACCGGTGACCACCAGTGGATCCACGTCGACCCCGAGCGCGCGGCGAACGGGCCGTTCGGCCGCACGATCGCCCACGGCTACCTGTCCCTTTCCTTCCTCGCCGGCCTGCTGGGCGTGCTCCTCGAGGTCCCCACGGCCTCGATGGGCATCAACTACGGGCTGGACAAGGTGCGCTTCCCGACCCCGGTCCCGGTCGGCTCCCGGGTGCGGGCGGGTGCGACCCTGGCCGAGGCCGAGCCGGTGCCCGGTGGGGTGCAGGTGGGGATCGACCTGGTCGTCGAGGTCGACGGCACCGAGAAGCCCGCCTGCGTGGCCCGGATGCTCGCGCGCTTCTACTTCGAGGAGGGCCGGTGACGCCCAGCCTGGAGGACTTCCGCACCGAGGCCGCGCAGTTCCTCGCGGCCAGCGGGCTGCCCCGACGCCCCGAGGACGACACGGTCGTCTGGGGGGTGGGCGAGCTCGACGTATCCGTCTTCCACAACCTGTCCCGCGAGGCCGAGGCCGCCCTCATCGACGAGCTGAAGTCCTGGCAGCGCCGCAAGTTCGAGGCGGGCTTCGGCGCGATCACCTGGGAGGAGGCGTACGGCGGCCGCGGACTTCCGGTCGCCTACCTCGACGCCTTCGACGAGCTCGAGTCGCGCTACCAGCTCCCCCGGCCGCACGAGACGTTCTCGGTCACCCAGCACCTGATCGCCCCCACCGTCCGCCTCCTCGGCACGGACGCCATGAAGAAGGAGCTGGTGCCCGCCTTCCTGCGGGGCGAGCAGATGTGCTGCCAGCTCTTCTCCGAGCCCAGCGCCGGCTCCGACCTGGCCGCCCTCGGCACCCGAGCGGTGCGAGAGGGCGACGAGTGGGTCATCAACGGCCAGAAGGTCTGGAGCTCCGGAGCGCAGTTCGCGGAGTGGGGAGAGCTGCTCTGCCGCAGCGACCCGGCCGTGCCCAAGCACGCCGGCATGACCGCTTTCATGATCCCCATGGACTGGCCGGGGGTCGAGATCCGGCCGCTGCGACAGATGTCGGGCGGCACCAGCTTCAACGAGGTCTTCCTGACCGACGTCCGGCTGCCCGACTCCTACCGGATCGGCGCCCCGGGCGACGGCTGGAAGGTCGCGCTCACGACGCTCGGCTTCGAGCGCCAGGCGTCCTCCAACAACGCGCACGTCGGCGGCAGCTGGCGCCAGCTCCTGGCCGCCGCGCAGTGGGCGGGGGTGCTGGACGACCCGTTCGTCCGCCAGGACCTGGCCCGTGCCGTGGTGAGCGAACGGCTCGGTCTCGTGGCCACGGCCCGGGACGAGAAGGCCCGCGACAACGGCGAGCCGATGGGCGCGATCGGCTCGGTCCGGATGATGCAGTGGGTCGGCCGGATGCTGGACGTCACCGCCGCCGCGCGGCGCATCCTCGACCACCGCCTCGTCGTCGACTCGGGCGAGTGGGGCACCTTCGTCTGGGGCGACCACGTCCTGGGTGTGCCGGGCTACCGCATCGCCGGAGGGTCCGACGAGATCCAGCGCAACATCATCGCCGAGCGCTACCTCGGCATGCCCGCGGAGCCCCGCGGCGACCGCTCCACTCCCTGGAAGGAGACCCAGCGATGACCGACCGACCACTGGCCGGAAAGGTGGCCGTCGTCACCGGAGGCAGCCGCGGCCTGGGCCGCGCCATGGTGCGGGGGTTCGCGGCCGCCGGCGCCGACGTCTTCATCACCAGTCGCAAGCTCGAGGACTGCACGGCCCTGGCCGAGGAGATCGAGCGGGAGCACGGACGCCGTGCGGTCCCCTACGCCGCCCACGTCGGCCATTGGGACGAGTGCGACGCGCTGGTCGACGCGGCGTACGACGCCTTCGGCAACGTCGACGTCCTCGTCAACAACGCCGGCCTCGCCCCGACCTACCCGAGCCTCGAGGAGGTGAGCGAGGAGCTCTTCGACAAGGTCATGAACGTCAACCTCAAGGGGCCGTTTCGGCTCAGCGCGCTCATCGGCACGCGGATGGCCCAGGGCGACGGCGGGTCCATCATCAACATCAGCAGCAGCGCCGCGGTCCGCCCGATGGTCGGCGACGTCCCCTATGCGGCGGCGAAGGGCGGGCTCAACGTCATCACGGCGGGGTTCGCGCTCGCGCTCGGGCCGAGGGTCCGGGTCAACGCGATCATGGCCGGCCCCTTCCTCACCGACATGAGCCGCGGGTGGGACATGGAGGCGTTCGAGAAGGACGCGCTCGCCTACCCCCTCCGGCGCGCGGGACAGCCCGACGAGATCGTCGGCGCCGCGCTCTTCTTCGCCAGCGACGCGTCGTCGTACACCACCGGCACCCTGCTCCCGGTCGACGGCGGCCGGGGCGTCATGACCGCAGGGTCCGCCTGACCACGATGAGGAGACTCCCTTGACCACCACGCGCCTGATCGACGACTCGATCTTCACCGACCTGGAAGGTGCCCACGAGGTCCCCGCCCTCGCGGGCTCGGCCTGCGAGGGCTGCGGGACGACCACGTTCCCGCGGCAATCCTCCTGCCCCCGCTGCGGCGGTGTCGCCATGTCGGACACGGCCCTGGCCCGCGAGGGCACCATCTGGTCGGCCACCGTGCAGCACTTCCCGCCAAAGCCGCCGTTCCGGTTCGACGGCGACTTCCAGCCCTTCGGCATGGGGTACGTCGACCTCGGGGCCGTGATCGTCGAGTCCCGGTTCACCGAGGGCAGCATGGACCGGCTCGCGATCGGCACCCCCGTGGAGCTGACCCTGCTTCCGGCGTTCACCGACGAGGACGGCACCCAGGTGCTCACCTTCGCCTTCGCTCCCACCCACCGCGAGGAGTCCGCATGAGCAGCAACGACGTCGCCATCGTCGGGATCGGCATGACCCAGTTCGGGCGGCAGCCCGGGGTCACCGGGCGGGCCATGGCGGTCGAGGCCGTGACGGCCGCGTGCGCGGACGCCGGCACCACCTGGCCGGACATGCAGTTCGCGTTCGGCGGCACGTACTCCTGCGGCGACGCCGACACGCTGATCTCTATGCTCGGCCTGACCGGCGCTCCGTTCATCAACGTCTACAACGGCTGCGGGACCGGCGGCTCCGCGCTCATCTCGGCCGTCAACGCGATCAAGTCCGGCGAGCGCGACCTCGGGCTCGTGCTGGGCTTCGACAAGCACCCGCCCGGGGCGTTCAACGAGGACCCGGAGAACGTCGGGCTGGGCTCCTGGTACGGCGAGAACGGGTTCATGGTCACCACCCAGTTCTTCTCCACCAAGATCCAGCGCTACATGCACGAGTACGGGATCACCGAGGACGCGCTGGCGCGCGTGGCCGAGAAGGCGTACCGCAACGGGTCGAAGAGCCCCACGGCGTGGCGCCAGAAGCCCGTGCCCGCCGACCAGATCCTGTCCTCGCCGATGGTCAACGACCCGCTCACCAAGCTGATGTTCTGCTCGCCGGGCGAGGGGGCCGTCGCCCTGGTCGTGGCCAGCGCCGAGCGCGCCCGGACCCTGACGTCGACCCCCGTCTTCGTGAACGCGGCGGAGCTCCGGTCCCGGCGCTTCGGCTCCTTCGAGGTCTACAGCCCCTGGCTCTCCCCGGACCGGGAGGTCAGTGCCACGACCGACGCGGCGCGGATCGCCTTCGAGGCCGCCGGCATCGGGCCCGACGACGTCGACGTGGCCCAGATCCAGGACACCGAGTCGGGGGCCGAGATCATGCACATGGCCGAGACCGGTCTCTGCGCGCACGGCGAGCAGGAGAAGCTGCTCGCCGATGGCGAGACCGAGATCGACGGCCGGATCCCCATCAACACCGACGGTGGGGTGCTGGCCAACGGCGAGCCCATCGGCGCGTCCGGGTTGCGGCAGATCCACGAGATCACGGTCCAGCTCCGCGGCCACGGCGGCGAGCGCCAAGTCCCCGGAGACCCTCGAGTCGGATTCACCCACGTGTACGGCGCGCCGGGCCTGGCCGCCTGCACCGTGCTGTCGCGCTGAACAAGGAGACACCATGTCCTGGAGCTTCGAGACCGATCCCGACTACCAGAAGCAGCTGGACTGGGTCGAGACGTTCGTGCGCGAGGAGGTCGAGCCCGTCGACCACCTGGTCGACCACGCGTGGAACGTCGGCGACCCGCTGCGCAACAAGCTGATCAAGCCGCTCCAGCAGCAGGTGCGCGACCGCGGCCTCTGGGCCTGCCACCTGGGACGCGAGCTCGGCGGACCGGGCTACGGCCAGCTCAAGCTGGCGCTGCTCAACGAGATCCTCGGGCGCAGCCACAGCGCCCCGGTGGTCTTCGGCTGCCACGCACCGGACTCCGGCAACGCGGAGATCCTCGCCCACTACGGGACCCCCGAGCTCAAGCAGCGCTACCTCGAGCCCCTGCTCGCCAACGACATCGTCTCGTGCTACTCGATGACCGAGCCGCAGGGCGGCTCGGACCCGACCGCGTTCGTCACCCGGGCCGAACTCGACGGGGACCACTGGGTCATCAACGGGGAGAAGTGGTTCTCCTCCCACGCGAGCTTCGCGTCGTTCTTCATCACGATGGCGGTCACCGACCCCGACGCCGCCCGGCACGACCGGGCGTCGATGTTCGTCGTACCGGCGGACACGCCCGGCATCACGATCGTCCGTGACGTGGGGGTCTGGGGCCACGACGAGGGCGAGGGTCACCACGCCTACATCCGCTACGAGGACGTGCGGATCCCGCGCGACCACCTGCTGGGGGAGCGCGGTGCCGGATTCGCCGTCGCCCAGACTCGGCTGGGTGGTGGCCGCATCCACCACGCCATGCGCACGGTGGGCCTGGTCCGCGCGTCGCTCGACATGATGCTGGAGCGCGCCGTCTCGCGGCGCAGCGGCAACGGCACGCTCGCCGACCGTCAGCTGGTGCAGGAGCAGATCGCGGACTCGTGGGTCCAGCTCCAGCAATTCCGCCTGCTGGTGCTCCAGACGGCGTGGAAGATCGACCACGTCCAGGACTACAAGCAGGTCATCACGGACATCAGCGCGGTCAAGGTGGCCATGCCCAAGGTGCTCCTCGACGTGGTCGGGCGCGCGATCCAGCTGCACGGGTCGCTCGGCATCTCGACCGAGATGCCGTTCGGAAAGTGGGCCATGGAGAGCTACCACATGGGCCTGGCGGACGGGGCGACCGAGCTGCACAAGATCCAGGTCGCCAAGCAGCTGCTGAAGGGCGTCGAGCCCGCGCCGGGGCTCTTCCCGACCGGCCACCTCGTCACCCAGCGGGACGCGGCCCGGGCCAGGTTCGCCGCACTGCTCGACGAGGAGGTGCTGTCGTCGTGAGCGGTGCCGTCACCGACCACCCCGAGCTCGCACCGGTCCGGCCCGGCGAGGAGCTGGACTGGGCCGCCCTCGAGGCGCACCTGCGCTCCGAGCTGCCCGAGCTGGCCGGCGAGTTCTCCGTGCTCCAGTTCCCCAACGGCTCCGCGAACCTGACCTATCGGGTGACCGTGGGGGACACCCGGCTCGTCGTACGCCGCCCGCCGTTCGGCCAGATCGCCGTCGGGGCGCACGACATGCACCGCGAGTACCGCGTGCTCTCCCGGCTGCACACGGCGTACCCGCGGGGCCCGCGGGCCCTGCTCTTCTGCGCGGACACGGCCGTGATCGGGGCGCCGTTCCTGGTCTCGGAGTACCGACCCGGTGTCGTCGTCTGGGACTCCGTGCCCCCGTCGATGGCGGGGCTGCCCGACCCGGGCCTGCGCATCGGGCGCGCGGTCGTCGACGCCCTCGCCGACCTGCACCGGGTCGACCCCGAGGCCTGCGGCCTCGGCGACCTGGGTCGTCCCGACGGTTACCTCGAGCGTCAGGTGCGCGGCTGGGCGGGACGCTGGGAGGCGGTCGCCACCGAGCCCGGCACTGCGGTCGAGCGCGCCGGCGCCGCGCTGGTGGAGAAGCTGCCGGTGAGCGGGCGGACCGCGATCGTCCACAACGACTTCAAGACCGACAACTGCCAGTTCGCCGAGGGTGACCCGGACCTGGTGGTCTCGGTCTTCGACTGGGACATGGCCACGCTCGGCGACCCCCTCGTCGACCTCGGCACCCTGCTGAACTACTGGCCGACCGACGACGGCTCGGCGGCGCTCGCGATCCCCGGTCTGGAGACGCTGGGCCTGCCGAACCGCGACGAGGTCGTCACCCGATACGCGGTCCGTGCCGGCATCGACGTGGATCGCGACGGCATCGCCTGGTACGAGGCCTTCGGCTGCTGGAAGACCGCGGTGATCCTGCAACAGCTCTACGCGCGCTACCTGCGGGGCGAGACCACCGACGAGCGGATGGGTGAACGCGGAGCCCAGGTGCAGGCGCTCGGTGAGCGCGCGCTCGTGCTGCTGGCGGGGGAGTCGTCGTGATCCTCCGTGAGGAAGAGCTGGAGACCTGGCGCGAAGTCGTCCGGTCCTTCCTGGAGCGCGGCGTCGTGACGA
>JAOPXF010000124.1 GCA_025965295.1 Nocardioides sp. | reverse complement strand
GAGCTCGTGGTGGCGGGCCGACGAACCGACGAAGCCGACGACCTTGCCCCCTAGCCACACCTCCGCGCCCCGGGTGGGCAGGCGGTTCTCGCTACCGTCGAGGTGCAGCAGCGTGAGCCGACGCGGGGGGCGGCCCAGGGTGTGCACCCGCGCGACCGTCTCCTGGCCGCGGTAGCAACCCTTGTCCAGGTGCACGGCGGGACCGATCCAGCCGGCCTCGTTGGGGATGGTGCGGTGGTCGGTGTCGATGCCGAGCCGCGGCTCGCCGCGGGCGATGCGCAGCGCCTCGAACGCCCAGAAGCCGCAGGCCGGCCCGGCAGCCTCGGCGTACGTCGTGAGCCGGGCGCGCGGGACGAGCTCGTAGCCGGCGTAGGGCGCGGTCGACTCCCCCGCCGCCGACGGCCGCCAGGTGACCGCGAGCTCGTCGGTGACGTCGGTGACCTCGACGCGCATCATGAACCGCATCCGGTCGAGGAACTCGATGAGCGCCGCGGCCTGCCCCGGCTCGGTGTGCGCTGTGAAGGACTCGCCGTCGTCGTACCCGTAGAACGCGTGCTCGACGTGACCGTTGGGGCTCAGGATCAGCGCGCCGGTCCAGGTCTTCGGCGCGAGCGCCTCGAAGTGCTGGGAGGTCAGCGAGTGCAGCCAGGTGAGGCGGTCGGGCCCGGAGACGCGTACGACATCGCGGTGGGACAGGTCGACGAAGCCCTCGCCGCCCTCGAGCGTGCGCTGCTCGGTGTTGAACGAGCCGTAGTGCGCCGCGACGTCGGCGTCGGTGCCGTCGCCGGAGACCGCTCCGGGCAGGTCGAGCAGGGGGCTACGCATGCGAGTGCTTCTCCTTGGTCTCGTCCGCGGCGGCCGGCCCACAGTCGGCGCAGTGGCCGAAGATCGTGAGGTGGCCGACGTCGAGTACGAAGTCGTGGTCCGTGCGGAGCCGGTCGCTCAGCAGGGTGATCACATCAGGGTCAACAGAGGTGACCCGGTGACAATTCCGGCAGACCAGGTGGAAGTGCTCGTGGTCGGTGACCGAGTGGTACGTCGGGGCGCGATCGCTCAGGTGCGCGTGCCGGATCAGACCGAGCTCCTCGAGCACCTCGAGCGTCCGGTAGACCGTGGAGACGTTGACCGCCTCGGACTGCTCGCGGACGCGCGCGTGCACCTCGTCGGGGGTGGCGTGACCGAGCTCCTCGACGGCACGCAGGATCAGCTCCCGCTGGGGGGTCAGCCGGTAGCCGCTCCCCCGGAGCTTCACGCGCCAGTCATCGGTCATGGCATCACGCGCGGACCAGCCGTGCCCAGGTGTGGGGCTGCAGGGGCTGGCCCATGGCCGCCATGTCGAACGCGTAGAGCAGGTCGCCCTCGACGTTGCCGTAGAGCCGCTTGCCGGCGACGTACTCCTTGGCGGACTCGGTGCGGGCGACCGCGTCGGTGGTGAGGTCGAGCTTGCCGTCCTTGGCGTCGCCGTGCCAGATCTCGACGAAGCCGGTCTGGTGGGTGAGCAGGAACTCGACCTTGTTCTCCGGGCGGCAGCGCAGGAAGCCGGTCTCGAGCGCGGCGTCGCGGACCTTCTCGCCGTTCTCGTCGGTGATCCAGGAGCGGGACATGTAGTGGAAGAACGGCCGGCCGTCGTGGGTGAAGATCAGCTCCTGGCCGAACTGGAACCCGTCGATCGTCGGGTAGTCGCCGTGCCCGTTGCCCCGCCAGGTGCCGAGCAGCCAGGCCACGGGTCCGCAGTCGGGGTGCAGGTTGTCGGGGAGCTCGAAAGGCATGGCCCGAGTCTAGGGTCTCCCGGCCCCTTCGCGGCCTTCCCGGGGAGGGCGCAAGGCGGTCATCCACAGGCCGGAAGTTGCCGCTTCTGTGCGGGC
Organism: Nocardioides sp.; assembly: GCA_025965295.1. Taxonomy (GTDB): domain Bacteria; phylum Actinomycetota; class Actinomycetes; order Propionibacteriales; family Nocardioidaceae; genus Nocardioides. Next base: position 6,602 of record JAOPXF010000124.1, on the reverse strand, counting down.
CGCGGGGTCGCTAGCGTTCGTCGTGGCGCCTGTGTTTCGGGTGTCGGGTTCTCGGGAAGGAGCATGGTGTGAGGCGCTCTCGGGTGGCGTTCGCGCTCGGTGTGGTCGTGCCGCTCCTCGTGCTGGGCGGTTGTTCGGACGACGACCCCGAGCCCCGCATCGCGCCCACGACCAGTACGTCGCCCTCCGACACCGGCTCGCCTTCCCCGACGCCCACGTCGGCCAAGGAGGCCCAGGCCGTCCTCATCGATCGCTACTTTGCTGAGATCTCAGCTGCCATCTCCACCGGAGACCCCGATACCTTCCTCGGCCTGACCTCCAAGCGCTGCGTGAATTGCCGAATCATCGCTGACAACCTCATCGGCGCCTACGCCCACGGCGGGTATATCGAGGGAGGCAGTTGGAACGTCACTGCTTCTGAGTTCGTCCGCAAGGCCCCGTTGGGCTTTGTGTGGAACGTCGACGTTCGGTCGGCTCGGGAGAAGTGGTTCGACCGCGATGGTTCGCCCGTGAAGATCGTCGATCCAAGCACTCAGCACTTTGGGCTTGCCCTTCAGCCTCAAGCCGATGAATGGCGAATCCGGGAGATGAAGCTCAGATGATCCGATCGATCCCATCGATACTGGCGCTCGCCATCGCGATTGGCCTCCATCCGACGTCCGCGCGGGCAGATGGGGGTTCGCATCATCACGTGCACGTCGGGACGAACACAGGCGGGTTGACCACCGGCGTCAGTCAAAACTTCCCCGGGCATTCGAGTGATGAGGGAACGGGAGAGGATCCGCCCGGTGTCGACCACACAGACGCGTCAGCCGTGCCCACCGTCTCGATCGAGAACGGCCTGCTCGAAACTTTCTGTTCGGGTGTGACCAGAAGTGACTGGTGTGTGCCTGACCCGGCCACCCCGGGCACGCCTCCGGAAGTGACGCCCGGCATTGTCGCGACAGCATTCAGAAACCTCCCGCTTCCTGCGTCCCAACTCATCGTCCAGCCACCCGGAGGCGAGACGCTGGTGAACTTCGCGACGAACTTCTACACCGAGCAGGGCCAGCTCGACCGGACCGTGCACCTGCTGGGCCAGCGCGTTGACCTGAAGATCTGGCCCAGCCAGTTCGGGTGGCGCTTCGGGGACGGCCGCTCCCTGGCCACCGAGAGCGCCGGGTCGCCGTACCCCGACCTCGAGATCACCCACGAGTACGCCAGGGAAGGCGGGGTCCGCCCGAGCGTGGACACGACGTACGCGGCCCGGTTCCGCGTCAACGGCGGCCCCTGGCGCGACGTCAACGGCACCGTCACCATCCCCGGCACGCCGGTGCAGCTGCAGGTGCGCACGGCCACGCCGGTGCTGGTCGGCTACCACTGAGCGGGCGCCCGCGCCGCGCACTAGGGTGCCGCACGTGGACGAGCCTCCGGACGAGCCCTGGAACAGGTTCCTCGAGGGAGACAACCTCGACGTGCTGACCCGGCTCGCGGCGGCGGGTGAGCGCTTCGACCTCGTCTACATCGACCCGCCGTACAACACCGGCAACGACTTCGCCTACCGCGACGACATCCGGGGCGGCAACGGCACCACCCGCCACCAGGCATGGGTCGCGATGATGCGCCCGCGGCTCGAGGCGGCCCGGGCCGTGATGGCCGACAGCGCCGCGATCTTCGTCAGCATCGACGACAACGAGGCCGCGCACCTGCGGCTGCTGATGGACGAGGTGTACGGCGAGCCGAACTTCCTGGCGCAGATCGTGGTCAACCTCAACCCCAAGGGCCGCCAGCTGGGCAGGAACTTCGCGAACGTCCACGAGTACCTCCTCGCCTACGCCCGCGACGTCCGGCAGTCGGCGCTCGACGCGAGCAGCACCGAGACCGTCGACGAGCGGGACTTCCCACTGGCTGGGCCGGACGGGCGTCGCTACCGGCACCTGCCGCTGCGCAACACCAACAAGAAGTTCAACCCCGCGACGGCGCGCACCCTGCACTTCACGGTCTGGGGCGACCCCGTCACCGGCCGGGTGAGCACCACCGAGTTCGAGGGCGCCCAGGAGATCGGGCCGGTCTTCGGCGACGGGTCGCCCGCGGTGTGGCGGTGGAGCCGTCCGCTCATCGACGCGCGGCCCGACGACCTGGTCTGCCGCACCATCCGGGGCCGCACCGGCGAGCGGGTCGACGTCTTCCAGAAGGACTGGCTGCACCGCGACCACGGTGGTGGCCGGCGCAAGAAGCTCCGGTCCATCTGGCTCGCCGAGGAGGTCGGCTCGACCGACACCGCCGTGGCCGAGCTCAAGGAGATCGTCGGCCACGTCTTCGAGTCGCCCAAGCCCACCGGGCTGATCCGGCGGATCCTCGGCACCATGCCCGACGACGCCCGGGTCCTCGACTTCTTCGCCGGCTCCGGCACGACGGGGCACGCGGTCGCACTCCAGAACGCGCACGACGGCGGCACCCGGCGGTGCACCAGCGTCAACTCCGCCGAGCCCACCCGGGAGGGCTCCAACGCCCGCAACGCCGGCTACGCCACGGTCGCCGAGATCACCCGGGCCCGGCTGCGCGCGGTGGCCGACACCGTGGGCGGTGGCCTCGCCGACGAGGGGTGAGGGGGTGAAGGATGGCGGCATGGACACACGCGTCGCACTCGTCACCGGTGGCTCGAGCGGCATCGGGGAGCAGACCGCACTGCGGCTGAGGAAGGCCGGCTTCGAGGTGTACGCCGTCGCGCGGCGCCTCGACCGGATGGCGCACCTGGAGCGGCAGGGCATCCACACGTTCGCGATGGACGTCACCGACGACGCCTCGATGACCGCCGGGATCGCGAGGGTCGTCGACGAGCAGGGGCGGATCGACGTACTGGTCAACAACGCCGGGTACGGCTCCTACGGAGCAGTCGAGGACGTCCCGATCGACGAGGCGCGGCGGCAGTTCGAGGTCAACCTCTTCGGACTGGCCCGGCTGACCCAGCTGGTCATCCCGCACATGCGCGGGCAGGGCGGCGGGCGGATCATCAACATCTCGTCGGTCGGCGCGGTGATCTACGAGCCGTTCGGCGCCTGGTACCACGCGACCAAGAACGCCGTGGAGGGCTTCAGCGACAGCCTCCGGGTCGAGCTCGCGCAGTTCGGCATCGACGTCGTGATCATCCGGCCCGCCGGGATCCGCACCGAGTGGAACGAGATCTCCCGCGACGGCCTCGTGGAGACCAGCCGGGGCGGCGTCTACGCCGACCAAGCCGTCTCCGCGGCCGGGCGGCTGAAGAGCGTGGACAACAAGGTCATGTCCAGCGGACCGAAGACCGTCGCGCGGACGATCGAGCGGGCCGCGACCGCCGCCCGCCCGCGGACGCGCTACGCCACCGGGCGCGGCGCCCGGCTGGTGATGGCGACCCGCCGGGTGCTGCCGGACCGCGTCTTCGACGCGTTCCTCACCCGCGCCTACCTCCGCTAGCCGCTAGCCGCCCGCCGCCTGCTCCAGCGCCGTCACCTCGTTGTCGAGGTGGCTCAGCAGCCGCTGCAGGTGGGGGACGGTGCGCCTGCAGCCGGTCAGGCCGAAGGCCATGTTTCCGTCGTACGACGTGCAGGTGATGTTGAGCGCCATCCCGTTGATCGGGATCGACAGCGGGTAGGTGCCGATCAGCTGGGCGCCGTTCCAGTAGTGCGTGGTCCGCGGGCCGGGGACGTTCGAGATGATCAGGTTGTACGGCGGCCGCACGATGCCCTGCACCCGCAGCATCGGGCCGAGGATCGCCGGGGCCTGCCCGAGGGCGCTCATCGCCAGGATCTGGATCGGGGTCATGGAGGACAGCGCCTCCTTGCCGTCAAGCATCGACCGGTGGATCGCCGCCAGCCGCTTGCCCGGGTCGTGCAGGTCGGTGGCGAGCTGCACCATCACCGCGCCCACCGCGTTGCCGCCCTCGGCCGACGCCGTCTGCGACTGCTTGGCGTTGAGGCCGACCGGCACCATGGCGACCAGCGGGGCCTCCGGGAGCGCGTCGAGCTCGAGCAGGTAGGCCCGCATCGCGCCCGAGCACATCGCGAGCACGACGTCGTTGAGCGTCGTGCCGGTCTTCTTGCCGATCGCCCGGAGCCGTTCGATCGGCCAGTCCTGCGCGGCGAAGCGACGCGAGCCGGTGATGCTCTGGTTGAAGATCGTCCGCGGGGCGTGCAGCGAGAGCGCGGAGGTCTCGTTGCGCAGCCCCTTGCTGATCGTCTTGACCAGCGCGCCGGGCATGCCGGCGGCCTCGGCGGTGATCCCGAGGGCCGTGCGCAGTGCCTGGGCCGGGATGTCGGACAGGTGGATCTCCGACTTCGCGGCGGGGGTCCTGGTCGACCTCGAGCGGGTCGCCTGGTTGGCCCACATGGCGGGCATGTCGCGCTCGTCCGGGTCGGTGCTCAGCACGCTCTGCAGCAGCCGCATCGCGGAGACACCGTCGACGAGGGCGTGGTGGGTCTTGGTGTACATCGCGACCCGGCCGTCGCGCAGGCCCTCGATGATGTGCGCCTCCCACAGCGGCCGCTCGCGGGCGAGCCGGGTGGAGTGCAGGCGCGAGCAGAGCTCCAGCAGCTCGCGGACCCGGCCCGGCTTCGGCAGCGCGCTGTGGCGGACGTGGTGCTCGATGTCGAACTGCTGGTCGTTCTCCCACACCCACTGGCCGGCCGTGCCGAAGGAGCGCCGCGGGTGCTTGAGGAACAGCGGCGCGATGTCGTCGACGTCGCGCATCTCCTCGTACATGTCGCGGATGTAGCTGCGTCCCACGCCCTCCGGCTTCTTGAACAGCTGGAGCCCGCCCACGTGCATGGGCATGCTGCGGTTCTCGGCGAAGAGGAAGCCCGCCGAGGTGGGATCGATCGGGGTGACCACAGAGAGAAGCCTTTCGTCAGTGGCGTCGATCCTTGCCGGTGGTGACAGGCGCCACAAGGGCAACGACGAAGTGTCCACGAGGCGACGATCCGCCGTCCGGCGGCGCAGGTGCTTGCGATTACGGCGGCCGTGGCGCAGGCTCGACGTCGTACGTCGGCATCGGCCACTCATCTCGGGAGCTCTCCATGGTTCGTCGTCTGTTGCTCGCGCTCGTCCCTGTCCTCGTCGCGTTCGGGGTGGTGACGGTGCCCGCGGCCGCGCACGCCGAGGGCTACTCCGCCCCGCTGACCCAGGCGATCTCCGACCTGGCGGTCGCCAGCGAGGTCCGCACCGGCTACTCGCGGGACCTGTTCCCGCTGTGGGTCGACGCCGACGGCGACGGGTGCAGCACCCGCAACGAGGTGCTGATCGCCGAGGCCGACGACCCGGTGACCGTGGGAAGCGGCTGCTCGCTCAGCGGTGGGCGCTGGTTCTCCTACTACGACCGCGTCTCGTGGACCGCCCCGTCCGACCTCGACATCGACCACGTGGTGCCGCTCGCGGAGGCCTGGGACTCGGGGGCTCGCACCTGGACCACCGCGGTCCGGCAGTCCTACGCCAACGACCTCGGGGACTCGCGGACGCTCGTGGCGGTCACCGACAACGTCAACCAGGCCAAGGGCGACCAGGACATCCGGGAGTGGCAGCCGACGTACGACAAGTGCCGCTACCTGCGCGAGTGGGTGGCCGTGAAGCACCGGTGGCGGCTCAGCGTCGACAGCGCTGAGAAGACCGCGATGAGCTCGCTCGCCTCCGGCTGCACGAACTCGACGATCACGGTGACGCTGGCCCGCTGAGCCACTTTGCGTCCACAGGCCGCTCGTCCCGCGCCGTCGTCCCCAGCCGGGCCGCGGCGCGGCCCGGTCGTCCCCTCTCGCTCCTAGCGTCGTCGGCACGCCGGAACTCGCCGGCGATCGACAACGGGAGCACCACATGAAGTACCTCATCGGCCTGCTGGCCGTCCTGTCCCTCCTCTGGGCCGGTCTCGGGGCCGGCAGCAGTGCGCTGGCCGCCGTCGACGACCCGCCGCCCGGCTCGACGGTGGTCGACGTCAGCGGCGACAAGGCCAACGGCTTCACGATCGAGCACTACGACGGCACCGTCGACTACCCACCGACCGACTCCGAGGCGCGGGCCGAGTGCAACGAGTACTCCACCCGGCTGGAGCGGGTGCGCTGCCGGACCGAGGTCCGCACCTGGTACCACGACCTCGGGGTGCTGAAGTTCGCCCTGGACTACGCCCACACCCACCAGTAGGCACCGCGGGCCCGTGGCAGGATCTCGGGCATGGAGCCCGGACCACTCGACCGGATGTGGAGCCACAGCCGGGTCTCGGCCCGGGCCCGCGTGGCCCGGCTGAAGTCCAAGCGCTGGCAGATCGTCCAGTGCGCGCTCGCCGCGGGCGTGGCCTGGCTGATCGCGTCCGACCTGCTCGGCCACCAGACGCCGTTCTTCGCGCCGGTGGCGGCCGTGGTCAGCCTCGGCACGTCCTACGGGCAGCGGCTGCGGCGGGTCCTCGAGGTCACGATCGGGGTGGCGGTCGGGGTGCTGCTCGCCGACCTGCTGGTCGCGCAGCTGGGCTCGGGGTGGTGGCAGCTCACGCTGATCGTGGGGCTGGCCATGTCGACCGCCTTCCTGCTCGACGGCGGCCCGCTGCTCGTGACGCAGGCCGCGGTGCAGTCGATCGTGGTCAGCACGCTGATCCCCGACCCGGGGGC
>JAOPXF010000118.1 GCA_025965295.1 Nocardioides sp. | reverse complement strand
CCTTCGGGTGCGAGACCAGTGCGGACTCGATCTCGGTGGTGGAGAGCCGGTGCCCGGAGACGTTCATGACGTCGTCGACCCGGCCGAGCAGCCAGATGTCGCCGTCCTCGTCCTTCTTGGCCCCGTCGCCGGCGAAGTAGTAGCCCTGCTTGCGGAAGCGCGACCAGTAGGTGTCCTGGTAGCGCTCGTCGTCGCCCCAGATCGTGCGCAGCATCGCGGGCCACGGGGACTTCACGACCAGGTAGCCGCCGGAGCCGTTGGGCACCGAATCGCCGGCCTCGTCGACCACGTCGGCCTCGACGCCGGGCATCGGGGTCATCGCGGAGCCCGGCTTGCCGGCCGTGACCCCGGGCAGCGGCGAGATCAGGATCTGCCCGGTCTCGGTCTGCCACCAGGTGTCGACGATCGGGCAGCGCTCGCCGCCGATGACCTCGCGGTACCACATGTAGGCCTCGGGGTTGATCGACTCACCGACCGAGCCGAGCAGCCGGATCGACGACAGGTCGAAGCCGTCCGGGATCTCGCGACCCTGCTTCATGAACGTCCGGATCGCCGTGGGTGCGGTGTAGAAGATCGTGACGCCGTACTCCTGGACGATCTCCCACCAGCGGACCTTGTGCTGGGTGTCCGGCGTACCCTCGTACATCACCTGGGTCGCGCCGTTGGCGAGCGGCCCGTAGACCATGTAGGAGTGGCCGGTCACCCAGCCCACGTCGGCGGTGCACCAGAAGACGTCGGTGTCCGGCTTGTGGTCGAACACCACGTGGTGGGTGTACGACGTGCCGGTCAGGTAGCCGCCCGTCGTGTGCAGGATGCCCTTGGGCTTGCCGGTCGTGCCGGAGGTGTACATGACGTAGAGCGGGTGCTCGGCGTCGAAGAACTCCAGCTCGTGCTCGGCCGACGCGGAGTCGACGACGTCGTGCCACCAGAGGTCCACGGAGTCGTCCCAGTCGACGTCCTGGCCGGTGCGGCGTACGACGAGCACGTGCTCGACGTCGAAGCCGTTGCTCGCGGTCTTGGCGCGGGCCTCGTCGACCGCCGGCTTGAGCGCCGAGGCCGAGCCGCGGCGGTAGCCACCGTCGGCGGTGATGACGACCTTGGCCTGGCAGTCGGTGAGCCGCGAGGCGAGGGCGTCAGAGGAGAAGCCGCCGAAGACCACGGTGTGCGGGGCGCCGATCCGGGCACAGGCCAGCATCGCGACCACGGTCTCGGGGATCATCGGCATGTAGATCGCGACCCGGTCACCGGTCTCGACGCCGAGGGACAGCAGCGCGTTGGCGGCCTTGGACACCTCGTCCTTGAGGTCGCTGTAGGTCAGCGTCCGCTTGTCGTCGGCGGGCTCGCCGACCCAGTGGAACGCGACCTTGTCGCCGTGGCCGGCCTCGACGTGCCGGTCCACGCAGTTGTACGCCGCGTTCAGCCGGCCGCCCACGAACCACTTCGCGAACGGGGGGTTGTCCCAGTCGAGGACCCGGTCCCACTTCTGGGCCCAGTCCAGGCGGTCGGCCGCCTCGGCCCAGAAGGCCTCGCGGTCGGACGCGGCCCGCTCGTAGGCCTCGGCCGTGACGTTGGCGTGCTCGGCGAGCTCGGCCGGCGGCTCGAAGCTCCGCTCCTCGCGCGACAGGTTGGACAGGGTCTCTTCGCTCACGATCTCTCCCGAACTTCGTCGAACAAGGGGTGACTCTCGCCACCTTAGGACGTGCCGACCGGACCGCGTCCAGCCTCCCCCCGCGGAGGTTGGGACCCGGTTGGACGCCGACCCGCCCGAAAGTTTCGGGCGGGTCGGCCCCTCAGTGGTGGACGGCCTGCTCGGAGCCGGCTCCCGTGAAGGAACGGACCTCGAGCTCGACGAACTTCTCTTCGGTCTCGGGCTCCTTGGAGGTGACCGTCCCGAGCCAGCCGAAGAAGAAGCCCAACGGGATCGAGATGATCCCGGGGTTCTCCAGCGGGAACCAGCTGAAGTCCACGCTCGCCGGGAACAGCGAGAGGCTGGCCCCCGTCACCGGGTTCGTGCCCTTGCCCGACACCACCGGCGAGAAGAACACCAGCAGCACGCAGGAGACGAGGCCGCCGTAGATCGCCCAGGTGGCGCCGCGGGTGTTGAACCTCGGCCAGAAGAGGTTGTAGATCAACGAGGGCAGGTTCGCCGAGGCGGCCACCGCGAAGGCGAGCGCCACCAGGAACGCGATGTTGAGCTTCTGCGACGGGATCGCCAGCGCGATCGCGATCGCCCCGATCACGAACGCCGCGATCCGGGCCACCTTGACCTCCTCGGCCTCCGTGGCGGTCCCCTTCTTGAAGACCGTCGCGTAGAGGTCGTGCGCCACCGACGAGGCGGAGGTGAGGGTGAGCCCGGCCACCACCGCCAGGATCGTGGCGAACGCGACCGCGGAGATCAGTGCCAGGAGTACGGCGCCCCCGGTCGAGTCGGCGCCCCCGCCGACCGCCTCGGCCAGCAGCGGTGAGGCGAGGTTGCCCCCGGAGGCCGCGACCTCGCTGTCCGGACCGGTGTTCAGCAGCGCCGCCGCACCGAAGCCCAGGGCCAGCGTCATCAGGTAGAACGCGCCGATCAGGCCGATCGCCCACAGCACCGACGTCCGGGCGGCCTTGGCCGTCGGGACGGTGTAGAAGCGGATCAGGATGTGCGGCAGGCCCGCCGTGCCCAGCACCAGTGCGATGCCGAGGCTGAGGAAGTCCAGCTTGGACGTGGTGGTGAGGCCGTACTTGAGCCCGGGCTGGAGGAACGCCTCGCCCTTGCCGGTGTTGTCGGCCGCTGCGCCGAGGAGGTGCGAGATGTTGAAGTCGAACTTCGCCAGCACCAGCACGGTGATCAGCACCGTGCCACCCATCAGCAGGACGGCCTTGACGATCTGCACCCAGGTGGTGCCCTTCATGCCGCCGACGGTCACGTAGAAGACCATCAGCAGGCCGACCGCGACGATCGTGAGGGCCTTGAGGCTCTCGGACTGCACGTCGAGCAGCAGGGCGACCAGGGCGCCCGCACCGACCATCTGGGCGAGCAGGTAGAAGATCGACACGACGACCGTGGACGTGGCGGCGGCGGTGCGCACCGGGCGCTGCCGCATCCGGTAGGCGAGCTGGTCGGCCATCGTGTAGCGCCCCGAGTTGCGCAGCAGCTCGG
>JAOPXF010000100.1 GCA_025965295.1 Nocardioides sp. | reverse complement strand
ACGATCAGACGTAGACGGAGTGGTCGGCGCGGGCGCCGGGCATCAGGGCCGGCTCGCAGTCGCAGGCGTCGGAGCACGCCAGGAACGTGTGCATGGCGTGGCCGCAGCGCCCGCACGGCAGGTCGTGCGACAGGTGGTCCGTGCTGCTCTGGACGGTGTCCCACATGGTCGGTATCTCCCTCGGTGTCGGCACCTCACCGTGCCGTGCACCCATGCTGCACCGGTCCGGACGCGAACGTCCGTATGTTGAGGCGAACTTGAGCGTGTCTGGAGGGTGACCGGTGAGTAATGACCCGTTCGGGCCATGCCGCATGGCCCGAACGGGGCACGACCGGCTCCGGATCGCCGTGACGTGGCACGATCTCTCGGGTGACCAGCCCACCCACCGCCGAGGAGCGCCTGCGCCACCTCGCGCAGCTGCGCCGGGTCCGTGACCGGATCGACCGGGAGTACGCACAGCCGCTGGACGTCGAGGCGCTGGCTCGCGGCGTGCACCTGTCGGCGGGGCACCTCAGCCGCGAGTTCCGGCTCGCGTACGGCGAATCGCCGTACAGCTTTCTGATGACGCGGCGCATCGAGCGGGCGATGGCGCTGCTGCGGCGTGGCGACCTGAGCGTCACCGAGGTCTGCTTCGAGGTCGGCTGCTCGTCGCTGGGCACGTTCTCGACGCGGTTCACCGAGCTGGTCGGCGTGCCGCCGAGCGTCTACCGCCGTGAGGGTGTGCACGCGACGGCGGGAATGCCGGCCTGCGTGGCGAAGCAGGTCTCGAGACCGGTCAGGAATCGAGAAGCACCGGCCGCCCAGCGACAACTAGCGTGACCCGCATGAGCCTCAGCATCCACACCACCGTCCTCCCGCACGACGACCCGGACGCCTCCGTCGCCTTCTACCGCGACGTCCTCGGCTTCGAGGTCCGCACCGACTTCGGTCAGGGCAAGATGCGCTGGATCACGGTCGGCCCGGCAGACCAGCCCGACATCTCCATCCTGCTGGCGCCGCCGGGCGCCGACCCCGGCGTCACCGAGGACGAGCGCCGCACGATCGTCGAGATGATGGCCAAGGGCACCTACGGCTGGATCCTGCTGGGCACCGACGACCTCGACGGCACCTTCGAGCGGGTGCAGGCCAGCGACGCCGAGGTCGTCCAGGAGCCCACGCAACAGCCGTACGGCGCCCGCGACTGCGCCTTCCGCGACCCGGCCGGCAACCAGGTCCGCATCCAGGAGCTGTCCTGACCAGGCACGCAGCCGACACCCATGACCTGATCCGGGTCCAGGGTGCGCGCGAGAACAACCTCAAGGACATCAGCGTCGAGCTGCCGAAGCGGCGGCTGACCGTGTTCACCGGTGTCTCGGGCTCCGGCAAGAGCTCGCTGGTCTTCGCCACGATCGCCGCGGAGTCGCAGCGGATGATCAACGAGACCTACAGCGCGTTCGTCCAGGGCTTCATGCCGCAGCAGGCCCGCCCCGACGTCGACCTGCTCGAGGGCCTCACGACCGCGATCATCGTCGACCAGGAGCGGATGGGCGCCAACCCGCGCTCGACGGTCGGCACCGCCACCGACGCCCACGCGATGCTGCGGATCCTCTTCAGCCGGCTGGGCAAGCCCTACGTCGGACCGCCCACGGCCTTCTCCTTCAACGTGCCGACCCGCCGGGCCAGCGGCGTGATGTCGACCGACAAGGGCGGCCGCGTCGAGAAGGCCATCGTCAAGGACGCCGTCTACCTCGGCGGCATGTGCCCGCGCTGCGAGGGCATGGGCCACGTCAGCGACATCGACCTCACCGCGCTCTACGACGAGAACAAGTCGCTCAGCGAGGGCGCGCTGACGATCCCGGGCTACTCGATGGACGGGTGGTACGGCCGGCTGTTCGAGGGCATCGGCCTGCCGATGGACAAGCCGATCGCGTCGTTCACGAAGAAGCAGCTCGACACGATGCTCTACGCCGAGCCGACCAAGATCAAGGTCGAGGGCATCAACCTCACCTTCGACGGGATCATCCCGAAGATCCAGAAGTCCATGCTGTCCAAGGACCCCGAGGCGATGCAGCCGCACGTGCGCCGCTTCGTCGAACGAGCGGTCACCTTCCAGACCTGCCCCGAGTGCGGCGGCACCCGCCTGACGAAGGAGGCGCTGTCGTCGAAGATCCACGGCAAGAACATCGCCGACCTCTCGGCGATGCAGATCAGCGACCTCGCCGAGTGGGTGCGTGGGCTCGACGAGCCGTCGGTGGCGCCGCTGCTCGGCGGGCTCCAGCATGTGCTCGACTCGTTCGAGGGCATCGGGCTGGGCTACCTCAGCCTCGACCGGCCGGCCGGAACGCTGTCCGGGGGAGAGGCCCAGCGGACCAAGATGATCCGGCACCTCGGCTCGTCCCTCACCGAGGTCACCTACGTCTTCGACGAGCCGACGGTCGGGCTGCACCCGCACGACATCGAGCGGATGAACGCCCTGCTGCTGCAGCTGCGCGACAAGGGCAACACGGTCCTGGTCGTGGAGCACAAGCCCGAGACCATCGCGATCGCCGACCACGTGGTCGACCTCGGCCCGGGAGCGGGCTCCGGAGGCGGCGAGGTGTGCTTCGAGGGCACCGTCGAGGCGCTGCGGGGGAGCGGCACCACCACCGGGCGACACCTCGACGACCGGGCCCGACTCAAGGAGTCGGTGCGCGAGCCGACCGGTGCGCTCGAGGTCCGGGGCGCGTCGACGCACAACCTGAGGGACGTCGACGTCGACATCCCCCTCGGCGTGCTGACCGTCGTCACCGGCGTGGCCGGCTCGGGCAAGAGCTCGCTGATCCAGGGCTCGGTGGCCGGCCGAGACGGGGTCGTGGTGATCGACCAGGGCGCCATCAAGGGCTCGCGCCGCAGCAACCCGGCGACGTACACCGGTCTGCTCGAGCCGATCCGCAAGGCGTTCGCGAAGGCGAACGGCGTCAAGCCCGCGCTGTTCAGCTCCAACTCCGAGGGCGCGTGCCCGACCTGCAACGGCGCGGGCGTGATCTTCACCGACCTGGGCGTGATGGCCACGGTCGAGTCGCCGTGCGAGGAGTGCGAGGGCCGGCGCTTCCAGGCGGCCGTGCTGGAGCACACGCTGGGTGGGCGCAACATCGCCGAGGTGCTCGCCATGTCCGTCGACGAGGCACTGACCTTCTTCGGCGAGGGCGACGCCGCGACGCCGGCGGCGCACAAGGTCCTCGCGCGGCTCGCGGACGTGGGGTTGGGCTACCTCACCCTCGGCCAGCCGCTCACGACGCTCTCGGGCGGCGAGCGGCAGCGGATCAAGCTGGCGACCCACCTGCCGAAGGACGGTCACACTTACGTCCTCGACGAGCCGACCAGCGGCCTGCACCTCGCCGACGTGGAGAACCTGCTCGGCCTGCTGGACCGCCTGGTCGACTCCGGCAAGTCGGTCATCGCCATCGAGCACCACCAGGCCGTGATGGCGCACGCCGACCGGATCATCGACCTCGGCCCGGGCGCCGGCCACGACGGCGGCAGGATCGTCTTCGAGGGCACACCCGCCGACCTGGTCGCCGACGCCTCGACGCTCACCGGCCGGCACCTCGCGGCGTACGTCGGCGGCTGAATCAACCCGGTGTCGCGGTCACGCCAGCCGCGCGCGGCGCTCTCGCGCACCTCAACGATCCGATCCGAT
>JAOPXF010000093.1 GCA_025965295.1 Nocardioides sp. | reverse complement strand
GTGCGCTCTCGACCCTGGTCGAGCGGAGCACCTACACCGCCAACGCCCTCCCGGGAATCGTGGTCGCGCTCGCGCTCGTCACCGTCTCCATCGAGCTGGTGCCGGCGCTCTACCAGACCCTGCCGGTGCTCCTCGTCGGCTACGCGATCGTGTTCCTGCCGCGCGCCGTGGTCAGCCTCCGCTCCACCCTCGAGCTGGCACCTCCGGTCCTCGAGGACGTCGCGCGCTCCCTCGGCTGCACCGGGCTCCAGACCGCGCGCCGGGTCACCCTGCCACTCGTGCTGCCCGGGATCGGCGCGAGCCTGGCGCTGGTCTCCCTCGCGGTGAGCACCGAGCTGACGGCCACGCTGCTCCTGGCCCCGATCGGCGTCACCACGCTCGCGACGAGCTTCTGGTCGGACGCCTCCTCGGTCGCGTACGGCGCGGCTGCGCCGTACGCCCTCGTGCTCATCCTCCTCTCCGTCCCCGCCACCTGGCTGCTCAGCCGGTTGGCGACGGGCCACCCGACCAGCCCAGGAGCTCCTCGATGACCGGACTCTCCGTGCGGGGGGTCGCCAAGTCCTTCGGCGGCCAGCCGGTGCTCGACGGCATCGACCTCGAGGTCCCCGACGGCATCACCGCCGTGCTGGGCTCCTCCGGCTGCGGCAAGACCACCCTGCTGCGACTAGTGGCCGGGTTCCTGCACCCGGACGCCGGCTCGATCCTGCTCGACGACCGGGAGGTTGCCGCGGGCTCGCGGAGCGTTCCCGCCCGTCGTCGCGGCGTCGGCTACGTGCCCCAGGAAGGGGCGCTGTTCCCCCACCTCGACGTCGCCGCCAACATCGGCTTCGGCCTCGCCCGGAGCGAGCGCTCCGGAAGCCGGGTCGGCGAGGTCCTCGAGCTCGTCGAGCTCGAGCAAGGACTGGCGCACCGCTTCCCCCACGAGCTCTCCGGCGGTCAACAGCAACGTGTCGCACTGGCCCGCGCGCTGGCCCCGCGACCGGGGGTGGTGCTGCTCGACGAGCCGTTCTCCTCCCTCGACGCGGGCCTGCGCGAGGGCACCGGTCGCGCGGTGGCACGGGCGCTGCGTGCCAGCGGAGCCACCGGCGTACTGGTCACCCACGACCAGGGCGAGGCGCTCTCGCTCGCGGACCGGGTCGCGGTCATGTCCGCCGGCCGGTTCCTCCAGGTGGCGAAGCCGAGTGAGCTCTACCTCTCCCCCGCCAGCGCCGACGTCGCCGCCTTCGTGGGCCACGCCCTGCTGCTCCCGGGCACGGTGTCCGGCGAGACCGCGACCTGTGCACTGGGCACGGTTCCGGTGCGCCGTGCCGCCGCCCCTGGTGCGGCTCTCCTGGCCATCCGGCCCGAGCAGGTGGTGGTCGCGACCGACGGCGGCGCCGCGGGGGCCGACGCCGTCATCACCGAGGTCAGCTTCTTCGGCCACGACGCCACGGTGCGGGCCCGGCTCGACGACGGCACGATCGCCACCGCCCGGGTGCCCTCCGGCAGCCTGCCGGCACCGGGCGACCGGGTCCGGCTCCAGGTGGTGGACCGGGTGCTGTCCTTCGCCGCGGTGGGCGGGCGATGAAGGTCCTCGAGACGCCGCGGACCGGGCAGGGCCGCCATGTCCTCCTCGGCGGTGAGGCCGCGGCGATCGCCCTGGTCACCCCGTCCGGCTCGCTGACCTACGCCGACCTCGCAGCGCTGGTCGAGGACCGCAGCCGACTGCTCGGCACGACCCGTCGCCTCGTGATGCTGGAGGCGGGCAACGACCTGGGCTCCGTGCTGACGTACCTCGCGGCCCTGGCCGGGGGCCACCCGGTCCTGCTGACCGGGCCCGCCCGGGAGGGCGCCCCGGACCACCTCCTGGAACGCTACGACCCCGACGTCGTGCAACGAGCCGGCGCAACGGCCCCGATCGAGCGCCGACCCGGGACCCGCCACGACCTCCACCCGGACCTCGCGGTCCTGCTCAGCACCTCGGGGTCGACCGGCTCCCCCAAGCTGGTGCGCCTCTCGCGGGCGAACCTGCTGGCCAACGCCGCGAGCATCGTCGACTATCTCGGGCTCGCCGCGGACGACCGCGCCATCACGTCGCTGCCGATGCACTACTGCTACGGCCTGTCGGTGCTCAACAGCCATCTGCTCGCCGGGGGTGGGGTCGTGCTGAGCGACCTCTCGGTGGCCGACGACTGCTTCTGGGACCTGGCCCGCAGGGAGAGGGTGACCGGCCTGGCCGGCGTGCCGTACACCTTCGAGCTCCTCGACGCCTCCGGGTTCGCGACCCGCGACCTGCCCGACCTGCGCCGGCTCACGCAGGCCGGCGGGCGGATGGACCGGCAACGGATCACGGCGTACGCCGAGCTCGGCGCACGCCGCGGCTTCGAGCTCGTGGTCATGTACGGACAGACCGAGGCCACCGCCCGAATCGCCTACCTGCCCCCCGACCGCGCGGCCACCCGGCCCGAGTCGATCGGCGTGCCGACCCCCGGTGGGGAGCTGCACCTCGAGCCAGTGCCTCACGAGCCGCGCGCCGACGTCGGCGAGCTCGTCTACACGGGGCCGAACGTGATGATGGGCTACGCCCACACCACCGGCGACCTGGCTCGCGGTCCCGAGCTGACCAGTCTCCGCACCGGCGACCTCGCCCGCCAGGCCGACGACGGCCTCTGGGAGATCGTCGGCCGGGTCAACCGCTACGCCAAGGTCTTCGGCCTGCGCCTCGACCTCGACCAGGTCGAGCAGGAGCTCGCCGAGCAAGACCTGCCCGCCGACATCGTGGTCCACGGCGACGCCCTCTGGGTGTTCACGACCCGCGCCCGGGTCGCCGACCGGATCCGAGACGTGGTCACCGAGCTGACCGGGCTGCCGGCGGGCGCGGTCTCGGTGCACCGCCTCGAGGTGCCCTCCCGCACGGCCAACGGCAAGACCGACTACCGGGAGCTGGAACGGCACGCATCGGTCCTGGCCACGACCACGAGCACCACCCCACTGGCCAACCCCGGCTCGATCCGCGACCTGTACGCCGCCCTGCTCGGACGCCCGGACGCGACCACGACCGACAGCTTCGTGGACCTCGGTGGCGATTCTCTCTCATACGTCGAGGTCTCGACCCGCCTCGGGGACTCCCTCGGTGCCCTGCCGCGGGACTGGCCGCGCCGGACACCAGTGGAGCTCGCCCGACTCGCCCGGCGCCGGCACCGGCTGCTGACCCCGGTCGACAGCACGGTCCTGCTCCGCGCCCTGGCGATCACGATGATCGTCACGACCCACGCCGACCTGGTCCTGCTCCCCGGCGGCGCACACGTGCTGCTGGCCGTGGCCGGCTTCAACCTCGTTCGCTTCCAGCTCGCCCACGACAGCCGCGCGGCCCGCAGCCGCGGCCTGGTCCGGGCGATGCTGACCTTCGCTGTACCCGCCGCGCTCTGGATCCTCGTCGCCGGACTCATCAACGGCGACTACCATCCCGCGACCGCGCTGTTCCTCAACGGCACGATCGGCGCGGACACCTGGACCGACGACTGGCAGTTCTGGTTCCTCGAGGCGCTGGTCTGGTGCTACGCGGGCCTCGCCGCGCTGCTGGCGATCCCCGCGATCGACCGCTGGCAGCGGGCCAGACCGTTCGAGACCGCGCTGCTGGCGCTGGCGGTGGCGCTGGTCGCCCGCTACCTCTGGACCGGGATCGAGGCCGGCCCGACCGAGCGATACTCGACCGGTCTCGTCATTTGGTGCTTCCTGCTCGGCTGCGCCGCGGCGCACGCCGACACCCGCACCCGGCGACTCCTCGTCGCCACGGTGGCGATCGTCGCCACCCTCGGCTTCTTCGGGGACCTGCATCGCGAGGCCACCGTTGTCGTCGGGGTGCTCGTGCTGCTCTTCGGCGGGGCGGTCCCCCTGCCCCGGCCCCTGGCCTTCTCGATGCGTCTGGTTGCGTCCGCCTCCCTGGGGATCTACCTCACCCATTGGCAGGTGTACCCCGAGCTCGAGGAGGCCGGCCATCCGGTGCTCGCGATCGTCGCCTCGATCGCCGTGGGGGTCATCGCGTGGTTCGCCTGGGAGTGGGGCACGACACGCAGCACCCAGGCGATTCGTCGATGGCGGGCGCACCTTCAGGCATCGACGCATGGCGACTGGCGGAGCACACCTACTTCGGCCTGCCCACTCCTACAGACAGCGAGCCAACGTCTCCGACGGTGACTCGCCAAAGGCCTCTCGATACACGGCCGCGAATCGGCCCATGTGGAGGAAGCCGTATTGCAGCGCCACCGCGGTGACCGTCGTGAGCTCGCGGGAGGAACCCAGGAGTGTGCGGTGTGCGTGTCGCAGCCGTACCCGCTTGAGGTAGGACATCGGTGGCATGTCGAAGTCCCGCTTGAACCCGTACTGCAGCGCTCGCACACTCAGGTGCACCTCGTGGGACAACCGGACGACGGTCCAGGGCTCACTGGGCAGCTCCTCCAGCAGCTCCGCGGCGCGCGCGATCGCGCCGGGACGGCCAGGTGCCGCAGCACGGTGCAGGAGATCCTGGTAGTTGTGAGGCTGGGTCAGGAGCAGACCGTCGAGGACGAGACCCTCCAGGTGTCGAGCGAGCCTGGGCCGGGTCAGGAGACCTTGTGGGTTGTCGAGCTCCTTGCACACCAGCTCGATCGCCGGCTGCCACAGATGACCGACGTCGGCTCGTAGGCACTGTTCGAATGCCAGGCGCCTCGGCAGGCTCCGCCCGAGCAGCTGCTCGAGCTCGCCCTCGAGTGACGCCCGCGTGACCATGAGGCACAAGTGCCGAGCATCTGTCGACCACGTGACCTGTGCCGGCTCGCCGACCGGGAACACGATCGCCTGCCCGCGTGTGGTCATGAGCGGGTCCGCGCTCCCGCTCCGCGAGGCGGCCCGCCCCTCCAGGGTCACGTTCACGTGGAACTGAGTGGTCTCCCCCGTCTGGAGGTGGATCGTCTGTCCGTACGACAGCAGCCCCGCGGTCACCTCGCCGAGGCGGGCGCTGACCAGCTCCATGTCGATCTCGGCGCTGGAGGTCTTCAGGAGGCGATTGGGAAGATAGGCCTCGGCAACGATCTGCTCCGCCTCGTCCGGGTCGTGCGTCGTCCTCCGCTCGATGACGCCTGGGGACGAACGTTCGGGTGCGGGCGGCTCGGCCGGCTGTTCAGCCGCGCTGGCGATCGCGAACCTCCTTCACAGTCAACATCCCGATATGTCCGGCGCGCCCCCGCTCGACGGAGGCCTCGGCAAGCGACGGCATCCGCGTCTTGGATGGTAGGCGCGGAGAACCCGCGCACCGTTAGTCACCAGGCGCAAGGCCTTGTCCGTATCGCGCAGCTGCGCGTCGTCGACCGAGTCCCGGTCGGGCTGCCCGGCGGCACGGTGGCGGATCCGGGTTCCCAGCCCCGAACCACCACGTTCTTGCGCTCCACGCAGGAGCGCCCGCTGTCGGTTGAACGCCGCCGGGTGCTGACGCATTCCACCTGTCCACCGTGACGCGTGTTACCCCAGCTGGCCGCAGAGCCAGGCCGCCACGGCCTCGAGCCGGTGGGCCGCGCGCAGGATCGAGACCGTCGCGGACCTCACCTCCGACGGACCTGACTCGCCACCCTGGATCAGCTCCGCATGTCCGAGGATCGATGTCAAGGGTGTCCGAATCTGGTGGCTGACGGTTGAGGCCAGATCTGCGTCGAGACACCGACGCGCCGCCTCGACCGACGTCGTGATGTCCGTGACGAGCGCCATCGCGCCTCTGTGCTCTCCCGTGGGCGTGAACAGTGGCCGAGCGCTCCAGTGGTGGTGTCGAACGGCACCGTCCGGCGCGGTCACAGTGACCACGGCATCGTGAGGCTTCGCCTGCTTGCATGCGCGGGCCAGGGGGAGCTCCTCGAGGCGCAGGCGGACGTTCCCGAACTCGCCGTACAGCGTCGATCCGGTGAGCAGGCACTCCGCCGTCGATTCCCCGAGCAACGACCGAAGC
>JAOPXF010000048.1 GCA_025965295.1 Nocardioides sp. | reverse complement strand
CGCCGAGGTCCACCAGCTGGTGATCGGGCAGGCGCTCACCGGGGAGTCCGCCTTCCGCTGAACGAAAGATCGACGCGAGTGGGAATGAATCGGACCACGGTCCGGTTACGGTGGTTGAAGTTTGAACAACAACCCACCGTCAGGAGACTCACATGAGCATCTTCAAGCGCACCGCCAAGTCCGACGCCCCCGAGAACGCCTTCGACGCGCCCACGAGCGCCGTCGAGGACATCAGCGGCGACTACACGCTCGACACGACCCACACCCGCCTGGGCTTCAGCGTCCGGCACGCGATGGTCACGACCGTCCGTGGCTCCTTCAAGGAGTTCGAGGGCACCGCGCACGTCGACACCGCGAACCCGTCGGCCTCCACGATCGCGCTGACCATCAAGGCCGCGAGCATCGACACCGGTGTCGCCGACCGCGACGGCCACCTGCGCACCGGCGACTTCTTCGACGCCGAGACCTACCCCGACATCACGTTCTCCTCGACCAAGGTCGAGCGCGAGGACGACACGACCTGGCTCGTCACCGGCGACCTGACCATCAAGGGCGTCACCCAGCCCGTCACGGTCGAGTTCGAGTCGACCGGCTCGGCCCGCGACCCCTTCGGCAACCTGCGCATCGGTTTCGAGGGCGCGACCAGCATCAACCGCAAGGACTGGGGCCTGACGTACAACGCCGCGCTCGAGACCGGCGGCGTGCTGATCTCCGACAAGATCAAGCTCGAGTTCGACGTCTCCGCGATCCAGACCACCGCCTGAGTCTCGACTGGGTCGCCGCGCGACCACCCTCACGCTGACCCGCCCGAAACTTTCGGGCGGGTCAGCGCATTTCCTGCTTCGATACCGCTCATGCAGCTCCCCGACGACCTCACCACCCGCCCGCTCGTCCCCTCCGACGCGGCGGCCGTGACCGCCGTGATGGCGGCCTCCGAGCTCGCCGACGTGGGCGAGGTCATGATCGAGGAGGCCGACATCGTGGCCGACTGGCAACGGCCCGGCTACGACGTCAGCGCCAACACGATCGGGGTCTTCGCCGACGACCTGCTGGTCGGCTACGCCGAGGTCGGCAGCCAGGACCGCGGCGACGCGGCGGTCCACCCGGACCACCGGGGCCGCGGGATCGGCACCCAGCTGGCGCGGTGGATGCAGGACGCCGCCCGCCGCAGGGGTGCCCGCGTGATCGGCATGCCGGTCCCCCAGGGCTCGCCCGGCGACCGGCTGCTCGACGAGCTCGGCTACCACGTCCGCTGGACCAGCTGGGCGCTCCAGCTCCCGCCCGGCGCGAACGTCCCCGACCGCCCGCTGCCGGAGGGGTACGCCGTCCGCGCGGCCGAGGAGCGCGAGCACGAGGCCTGCTGGACGGTCCAGGAGGACGCCTTCCTGGAGTGGTCGGTGCGCGAGCGCGACACCTTCGAGGAGTGGCGGGCCACCTCGGTGCTGCGCCCCGGCTTCGAGCCCTGGCAGCTCCGCGTCGTCGTCGACGCGAACGGCGAGGTGGCGGCGATGGCGCTGCTCCAGGTGAACGGCGACTGCGGCTACGTCGCCCGGCTCGCCACCCGCGCCGACCAACGCGGCCGCGGCCTGGCCCAGGCCCTGCTCGTCGATGCGTTCCGGGTCGCGGCCGAGCACGGCGCCCCCCGCGCCGAGCTGTCCACGGACTCCCGCACGGGCGCGCTCGGCCTCTACGAGAAGGTCGGGATGGTCGTCACCTCCACCTGGGTGAACCGGGCGATCGACCTGTGACGCAGGGGGCGGCCCCGCCCGCCGTCGCGGGAGAGCCTGCGCGTGATCCACGAGACCGTGCCGCCCGAGGTGCACCGAACCGTCAGACGCTGATCGCCACCTTGCCGCGCACCTCGCCCGCCGCCAGGCGCTGCATCGCCTCGGGCACCCGGTCAGGCCAGGTCGACCGTGGTCACGACCGTGGTGACCGAGGGTCGGCGGGGGGTCGAGGAGAAGCCGAAGCGACAGGGCGGGTCGACCGGCGCCAGCGCACCCAGCTCGCGGCCTTCGAAGGCGCCCGCGAGGGCGACGACGGCCCGACTGTCGGTGGCGCCGTACCACTCCCGCCGGCCGTTGCCAGCCGTCCCCCGGGTCCGTACGCCGCGGAGCAGCACCCGCGCGACCGGGTCCGTGAGCGCGCACCAGGCGGGGGTCTCGGCGACCCAGCCCGGGACGCCGCGCAGCAGTGCGCCGAGGGGCGTACGGCGACCGACCGTGAGGTCCAGGCTCAGCGAGGGTGACCGAACCTCCCAGCGCTCGCGGGTCCGCGTGACGGCGAACGGCTCGAGCCGCACCTCGTCGAACGAGTAGGTGGTGGCGATGAAGTCGGCCACCTCCTGCCGCGGAGCCAGCAGCACCCGGTGCCCCGACGCCGTCTCGACCATCGCGTCGGCGAAGGTCCCCAGTGGCGTGCCCTCCCAGTCGCCGACGACCACGCGGACCCCGCTCGAGCTGCCGGCGCCGGCGATGGTTCCGCGGAAGCGCTGCCGCAGCGGCCGGGTCATCGCCGGTTCCGCTGGGTGACGTCGGTCCAGAAGACGGGGTCCTGGGCCCTGGCCCGGAGCCGGCGCCGCGCCTGCGGCATCAGCGGATCGGCGCCCCGGAGATCGACCTCGCGATGACGAGCCGCTGGATCTCCGAGGTGCCCTCGAAGATCGTGTAGATCTTCGCGTCGCGGGCCATCCGCTCGACGGGGTACTCCCGGGTGAAGCCGTTGCCACCGAGGATCTGCATGGCCCGCTCGGT
>JAOPXF010000032.1 GCA_025965295.1 Nocardioides sp. | reverse complement strand
CACGACGTCGCTCGTCCCGACTGTGACCGACCGCTACTTCCTGCCCGACGGCAGCCTGCGCAGCCTCGAGCGGCGTGGTCAGCCCCTCGACGACGCCGGCCGGGTCGACGACCCGGACCCCGTCGGCGTGGTGCGGACCGACGAGACCGAGCCGGGCCCACCCGCAACAGGACCTCCTCGCTGCCCAGCAGCGCGCCGGTCGCCGGGTCGGCGTACAGCACCATCTGGCGCGCCGCGTCGCGCGCCGCCACGGCGAAGGCCACGGCCGGTCGACCCAGCCGGTCCCGGGTGTCGCCGAGGTAGGTGATGCCGGCCCGCCCCTCCAGGGTCCGCCAGAGCGCGGCCTCGAGGTCCGGCGTCAGGACCCAGGTGTAGCCGAGCTGGAGGATGCTCTCGGTCAGGCACGTCGCAAGGACCGGACACTCGGTGCGGTCCGGGACCAGCGCGGTGACCAGAGCCGCCGGGTCGGTCGGCAGGTGCTGGGCGTACGACGGCCCGACGGGTGGGCCCGGCTCGGTCTCGTCGGTCCGCACCACCCCGACCGGGTCCGGGTCGTCGACCCGGCCGGCGTCGTCGAGGGGCTGACCACGCCGCTCGAGGCTGCGCAGGCTGCCGTCGGGCAGGAAGTAGCGGTCGGTCACCGTCGCGACGAGCGTCGTCGTGCGACTCGCCTGCTCGTCCAGGAACCATCCGTTCAGCCGCACGTGCTGAACCGGCCCGGAGCCGGCGGGGGCGTGCGCCTCGGCCGCCCGGGCCAGCCCTGCCAGTGCGGCGGCCGCCGGCTCACCACCGAGCGAGTCAGCGCCCGTGCTGAAGGAGACCAGCGAGAAGTCGGCCATGGCGGGGGTGGTCGACCGACGCCCGGCCGACGCCTGGTGGTCGTCCTGCCACGGATGCACGACCATCGCGACCACGAGGGCCGCTGCCGCGGCGGTGGCCAGCGGCCCGAGGAGCCGCGCCCCGCGCCGCGCGCGGTCCGCGCGGGTCGCGTCGGTTGCGCGCAACGCCTCGCTCACGCTGGTCGTGCGGTCGGCGCGGGGCGAGGCCACGATCGCGTCGAGGGCGCGGCGTGCCTCCTCGTCGGTGCGCACCCGATCCTCGTCGCCGAGCTCGGGCTCGACGGGGAGGCCGGCTCGGTGCAGCATCGCGAGCAGCTCGTGCTCCGGCCCACCGCCGACCTGGTCGGGGGTCGGGTGGTCCTCAGGTGCCGGTGTCATGCTCCTCCCTCCTCTCCAGCTCCTGCTCGAGGCGCCGACGGGCCCGGTTGAGCCGCATGCTGATCGCCCCCGGCGACCGGCCGAGGAGCTCGGCGATCTCCCCGACCTTGAACCCCTCCATCACCAGCGTCGCCACCTCCCGCTCGGGTGGCGACAACCGCGCCATCAGGCGGGCGAACGACTCCCCGGCGTACCGCTCGGCGACCGCGTCGGCGACGTCGGGAACCGTCTGCGGCGCCACGTGCTCCTGCCCGGCGACCGCCCGGGCGAGCCGGCTCCGCCGTTGCTGCGCACGCCAGGCGTTGCGGACGTAGCCGTCGAGGACCCGGTAGGCGAGCGCCTGCAGCTGGCGCTGCTCGATGTCGGTGCTGGGGTTGGCGAGGTTCTTCGTCCAGAGCGTGTGCAGCGTGGTGATCGCGACCTCGTTGGCCGTGTCGACATCCAGACTCCTGGTCGCCGCCCTCAGCAGCCGCGGGCGCATCAGCTCGAAGAACTGCTCGAAGTCCTCGACGTCCAACCGTCGCCTGCCTCTGCCCCGGGAGACGCCCAACATACCCAACGCGGGGACCAGCACGGTCGAGGTCAGCGCGAGGGGTGTCCACCATTCACCCCAGGAAGACCGTGCACGCCGAGCCGGTACGCCGAGCCACCGCGAACCCGTCGGACGTCCAGGTCGCGATCGCGCACTGGTGGATGCCGAGGAAGGAGGTCGGGTAGCGCACCGAGACGCTTCCGGCGTGCGCGCTCGCACCGTCGCTGTAGACGTGATCGACCGTGAAGACCTCTTTGCCCAACGTGTCCTGGCGCGACCACCGGCGGTAGTCGGCCACGGTCGTCCCGGCGAACCTGGCCCGGAGTGTCTCGTCGAAGCGGTGCTCGCGACGCGCGGCACCCACGGGCACCAGCAGCGCCAGGACCAGGGCCGCGCCCAGCAGGACGCCCAGCCGACGCAGGGACGTACGCCGGCCCTCCGCCCGCACGCAGGCCGCGGCGGTGCCCAGCAGCACGCCGACGAACGCGCCGACCGAGTTCGCCAGCACGTCCGAGAGGTCCGGGGAGCCGAGTCCGAGGACGCCCTGCACGGCCTCGATCACCAGGCTCAGCCCGATCAGGGCCGCCCACGTGGCCGCGGGTCGGCGCAGCACCAGCGCCAGCACCGCACCGGCCGGGACGAAGAGCGCGATGTTGAGCAGGATCTCCTCGCTGCGCCCCAGGTCGGTGCTGAAGCGCAGCCAGCCGCCCGGCGCCCAGTGGACCAGCGCCGTGAGGTCCGGGTCCGGCCGGCCGTAGCGGCCGAGCGTGGCCGCGGGGATCGCGGCCACCGGGAGAGCGACCAGGAAGCCGAGCACCCGGCCGTCGCGACCCGTGCCGCGCCTCCGGGCCCACGCGACGCCCGCCGCAAGGCTGAGCGTCAGGGCGATCAGGATCGACCAGATCGCCCCCTGCTCCCAGATGTAGGAGATCACGTCCGGCCCGCACCCCCCGATGGCTGCGCCGGACAGTTCAGCCGGACGTCGCGACGCATCAGCCGGAGGTCGCCGGCGAGCGCCGTGTCGAGCACCCGGTTGAAGTACGGGCGGTCGACCGCGATCACGTCCTCGACGTAGAGGTGCGTCGAGCGGACCGCCCGCAACTGCTCCGTGGCTCGGGCCCGCGACGACGCGCCCAGATCGGACCTCACCATCCGACTCTCCCACGAGCAGTACCAGTAGTGGTCCGCCTGCGTCGTGCCGTAGCCGCGCTGGTAGAGCATCGGCGCACCGTCGGGACCGGACGTCGCGAAGGCGACGTGCTCCGGCCAGGCCCAGCGCGGGGCGAGCTCGAGGTGGACCTGCTCGGCGTGGTACTCCCGCACGGCGCTCGCAGGGGTCACCGCCTCGGCTCCCCCGCGGTCGGAGCTGGAGCACCCGGTGACCGCGGCGGTCGCCCCCAGCAGGGCGACGACCCCCGCGGCGCCTCGTAGCGATGACGTCATCGCGTCAGTAGCTCTCGCTCCCGTCGAAGCTGTAGTTGTCCTGGTGACCGGACACCTCCAGCCGGAACGAGTTGACGAACTCGGTGCCCGAGTGGCCGCCGGACACGATCGTCTGCGTCGTGTCCGGGGGCGCTTCGATCGCGTTGCCCAGCCGGGCTCCGGTGTTGTAGTTGAGGGTCCGGAACACCAGGCCCTTGCTCGGCAGCGTCGAGAAGGACGCCTTGATCGTGGTGCCGGACATGGTGCGCACGTTGCTCGACGTGAACCAGCTGCCGTTCTCGTAGCACGTGCCGGTGATCGGGTGCCCCGACACCGCGAGCGCCGGCCCGGCCGCGAGGGCCACCGCCGCTACCGCGGCGCCCACCGAGACCACGCCGCCCGTCATCCTCCTGGATCGCTTCACTTGCTGCTCCTTCCCCGTACCCGCACCGGCCTCGGCCGCCGCGGGGTTGTCTCCGAGTAGACGCCCGGATGCGGTCACCCGGGCGGAGCGCGGCACCTGCGCAGTCAAACGTGGGCACCTCGACACACCCGCAGATGTCCGCCGACGGCGCGGACCTCACGCACGCACCCGGATCCGTGCGGTGGTCTAGATGGCCGCGGTCCGGATGGGCGCTACGCCAGCGTCGCGAGGTGGGCGAGCGTCGTCGCCCAGGCGTCGGAGTCCGGGTCGATGACGACGAAGTGATCGCCGGCCACCCGCACCAGCTCGGCCCGGGCACCCGCCGCGGTGGCAGCGTCGACGTACGCCTCGGACTGGGTGATCGGGACGATCACGTCGTCCTCGCCGTGCACGCACCACACGGGTACGTCGAGCGGGAGCTGCTGCTGCGGGTCCGCGGGCGCGTCGGCGGGACCGGGCGCGTGGCCGAGGAACGCCGCGAGCGCCCCGGCCCCCAGCCGCTCGTCGTACGCCGATCGCAGGTCCAGCACCCCGGCCTGGGACACCACGGCGGTGACGTCGACGCCGCCGGCCCACTGGTCGAAGCGACCGCGCGACGCGGCCCACGCCGCGAGGTGACCGCCGGCCGAGTGACCGAGCGTGACCACCGTCGACAGGTCGAGGTCGAGGCCGGCCAGCCGGTCCATGCCGGCGGCGACATCGTCGAGGGTGGCGGGGGCACCGCCTCCGTTGCCGACCCGGCGGTACTCGAGGTTCCAGGCCGCCCAGCCCTCCTCGGCCAGGCTCGCCGCGAGCGGCCGGCCGAGCGAGAGGTCGTACTCCGCCTTCCAGAAGCCACCGTGGATCACGACGACGACGCCGCGGGGCGTGTCCGAGGGCAGGGTCAGCTCGCCGAACTGGCTGGGGTCGTCGCCGTACGAGACGGTTCGCGGGGCGGCGGGGTCCTGGGTCACGGGGTCATCCTGCCCACACGCGGCCAGGGCGAGAAGGCCGCCCAGCGCGAGGACACTTCGCCGGTCCACTCCGGGTCGTGTGCCTGAGGACGCGCCGGGACGCGTCGTGGGGCACACGACTCAACCGAGGGCGTTGGGGAGGGTGGCGGCCCAGGCGGCGCGGACCTCGGCCAGCGGCACCCGGAACTGACCCTCGACGACGAGCTCGGAGCCACCGGTCTCGCCGAGCGCGGTCAGCGGGACACCGTGGCGCCCGGCCAGCTCGACCAGCCGGTCGACGTCACCGGGGGCGACGGTCACCAGCGCGCGCGCCGCCGACTCGGCGAAGAGCCCGACGAAGGCGTCGCCGGGCACGGTCACGGTGGCGCCGACGTCGTGGCGCAGCCCGGCCTCGACCAGCGACTGGGCGAGCCCACCGTCGGAGAGGTCGTGCGCACTCGTGACGAGACCGACGGCCTCGCGCAGCAGCTCGGCCAGCGACCGCTCGGCGGCGAGGTCGACGCGGGGCGGCAGCCCACCGAGGTGGCCGTGCACGACGTGCGCCCACTCGGAGCCGCTGAGCTCCTCGCGGGTCTCGCCGAGCAGGAAGACCCGCTCGCCGGCGGCCGACCAGGCCGACGGCGTCCGGCGGGTGACGTCCTGGATCACGCCGAGCACCGCGACCACCGGCGTGGGCAGGATCGCGGTCTCGCCGGTCTGGTTGTAGAGGCTGACATTGCCACCGGTGACCGGGATGCCCAGCTCGAGGCAGGCGTCCTTGAGCCCGCGGCAGGCCTCGGCGAACTGCCACATCACGTCGGGGTCCTCGGGGGACCCGAAGTTGAGGCAGTCGGAGATCGCGAGCGGGGTCGCCCCGCCGGTCGCGACGTTGCGGTAGGACTCGGCCAGCGCCAGCTGCGCGCCGGCGTACGGGTCGAGCTTGGCGAAGCGGCCGTTGCAGTCGGTCGAGACGGCGACCCCGAGGTTGGTCTCGTCGTCGACGCGGATCATGCCGCTGTCGGAGGGCTGGGCGAGCACGGTGTTGCCGCGCACGTAGCGGTCGTACTGGTCGGTGATCCACGACTTGTCACACAGGTTCGGCGACGCGACCAGGCGCAGCAGCGTGGCCCGGAGCTCGTCGCCGGTCGCCGGGCGCGGCAGCGCCTCGGCGCCGTCGGCCTGCAGGGCGTCCTGCCAGGACGGGCGCGCGAACGGGCGGTGGTACGTCGGTCCGTCGTGCGCGACCGACCTCGGCGGCACGTCGACGACCCGCTCGCCGTGCCAGTCGATCTGGAGCCGGCCGGTGTCGGTGACCTCGCCGACGACCACGGCCTCGACCTCCCACTTGGCGCAGATCGCGAGGAAGGCCGCGACGTCCCCCGGCTCGACGACGGCCATCATCCGCTCCTGCGACTCGCTCATGAGGATCTCCTCGGGGGCGAGCGTGGAGTCGCGCAGGGGCACCCGGTCGAGCTCGACGTGCATGCCGCCGTCGCCGGCGCTCGCCAGCTCGGACGTGGCGCAGGAGAGACCGGCGCCGCCGAGGTCCTGGATGCCGGCGACCAGGCCGGCCGCGAAGATCTCGAGCGTGCACTCGATGAGCAGCTTCTCCATGAACGGGTCGCCGACCTGGACGCTGGGCCGCTTGGCCGGACCGTCGGCGTCGAAGGTCTCGGAGGCGAGCACCGAGACCCCGCCGATGCCGTCGCCGCCGGTGCGGGCGCCGTAGAGGATCACCTGGTTGCCGACCCCGCTCGCCTTGGCGAGGTGGAGGTCCTCGTGGCGCAGCACGCCGACGCAGAGCGCGTTGACCAGCGGGTTCCCGAGGTAGCTCTCGTCGAAGACCGCCTCCCCTCCGATGTTCGGCAGGCCCAGGCAGTTGCCGTAGCCGCCGACGCCGGCCACGATCCCCGGCAGCACCCGGTGGGTGTCCCAGTTCTCGGCACCGCCGTCAAGCGGGCCGAATCGCAGGGAGTCCATGACGGCGACCGGCCGGGCGCCCATCGCGAGGATGTCGCGGACGATGCCGCCGACCCCGGTGGCGGCGCCCTGGTAGGGCTCGACGTACGACGGGTGGTTGTGGCTCTCGACCTTGAACGTCACCGCGTAGCCCTGGCCGACGTCGATGACCCCGGCGTTCTCGCCGATGCCGGCGAGCATCCGGCCGGCGGGGGTCTCCTGCGGGATCTCGGAGAACTGCTTGAGGTGGACCTTGGACGACTTGTAGGAGCAGTGCTCGCTCCACATCACGGAGTACATCGCGAGCTCGCTGGAGGTGGGGCGGCGGCCGAGGATCTCGCGGATCTGCTGGTACTCGTCCGCCTTCAGCCCGAGGTCGGCCCACGGCTGCGCGCGGCCCGAGTCGCCGGCCGCCGTGGCCACGGTGTCGAGGGTGGGCTTGACGGGCGGGGACGTCGTCTCGGGCACGGGCGTCAATCTACCGGCGTACGACGCTCCGCACCGAGCCGGCGTACGCCGTGGACCTCAGCGGAGCACGCCGTCGGCGACGACGCCGAGAAGCGGCTGGACGTCGTCGGTGCCGAGGTCGGCCTGGTCGGCCACCGTGGCCACCCCGCCGACCAGCCGGCACATCTGGACCACGTCGACGCCCTCGCGCAGGGCGCCCTCGGCCTCCAGGCGCTCGAGCACGCGGCTCGTCGCCCGGGTCAGCGCCTGGCACTTGGTGGCGATCGGGGAGCTGTCGTCGCACATCGCCGAGGTGATCTTGGCCGGGCCGCCCTTGTGCAGGCTGATCAGGGCGACGTACTGCTCGAACCACGCGAGCAGGAGGTCGCGCGGCGAGCCCTCGTGGGCGAGCGCCTTGTCGGCCGCCTCGTCGACACGGTCCACCCAGCTCTGCATGATCGCGTCGATGAGGTTCTCGCGCTTGGGGAAGTGCCGGTAGAGCGTGCCGGGGCCGACCCCGGCCCGCTTGGCCACCTCGTCGAGCGAGGCGTCGTAGCCCTGCTCACGGAACACCTCGCGGGCAACCTCGACGATGCGGTCGTAGTTGCGCTGTGCATCGGCACGCACGGCGGGGCTCCCTTCAGGAAATTCCGGAAATTCACGAAATGGCCTTGCTAACCGGAGACGGTCTCCGTATGGTTGATCGCAACCGGAGTCGTTCTCCGCATCTACTGTACACCGGCCCCTCGGGCCAGAACAGGACTCTCCCGTCATGTCCGCTTCCGTGACCTCTCCTGCCCGCACCACCCTGCCGACCGAGCTCCCGCCCGACGCCGGGCGGGCCGCCACCGGCATCGCGATCGTGCTCGTGGCCCAGCTGATGCTGGTCCTCGACGCCACCGTCGTGAACGTCGCCCTGCCCCGCATCGACGCCGACCTCGGCTTCGGCCCCGCCTCCCTGTCGTGGATCCTCAACGGCTACACGCTCGCCTTCGGCGGCCTGCTGCTCCTCGGTGGCCGGCTCGGGGACGTGTTCGGCCGGCTGCGGGTCTTCGAGATCGGGCTGGCGGTCTTCACCGTCGGCTCCGCTCTGGGCGGCCTCGCCCAGACACCCGGGCAGCTGGTCGCCGCCCGCACCCTCCAGGGCGTCGGCGCCGCGCTCGCCGCGCCCAGCGTCCTGGCCCTGCTCACGACCAGCGCCCCCGACGAGGCCGCGCGCAACCGCGCGTTCGCCCTGTTCGGCGCCGTCTCGTCCGGCGGCGCCTCGATCGGGCCGCTGCTCGGCGGTGCCCTGACCGACGTCGGCTCCTGGCGCTGGACGCTCTTCATCAACGTGCCGCTCGGCATCGGCGTCCTGCTGCTCGCCCGGCTTTACGTCGCCGAGACGAGCCGCCGCCCCGGCCGCTTCGACGTCGTGGGCGCGCTCACCGCGACCTTCGGCGCCGTCTCACTGGTCTGGGCCCTGATCGGCACTCCCGAGCACGGCTGGACCTCGGCGCGCACGCTCGGGGGCTTCGCCCTCGGCATCGTGCTGCTCGCGGTCCTGGCGCGCACCGAGACCCGGCACCCGCACCCGATGGTCCAGCCGCACCTGGTGCGCAACCGGCGCCGGGTCGGCGCGCTCGCGGTGATGGCCCTGATGATCGGCGCGAACCTGTCGATGTTCTTCCTGGTCGTGCAGTACGTCCAGCGCGTGCTCGGCTTCGGGCCGCTCGCCGCGGGCGTCGCGTTCCTGCCGTTCAGCCTGGGCATCTTCGCGATGTCTCGCGTGACCCCGCGGCTGATGACCCGGTTCGGACCCCGCGCGATGATGATGACCGGCACCGCCGCCATGACCGTCGGCTACGCGTGGCTCAGCACGATCGGCGCGACCGACACGTACTTCGCGGCGGTCTTCGGGCCGATGGTGATCGCCGGTCTCGCGACCGGGCTGGTGTTCATGCCGGTCACCGCGACCGTGCTCGCCGGCGTCGAGCCCGAGCACGCCGGGTCCGCGTCCGGCCTGCTGCAGACCACGCAGCAGCTCGGCAGCGCCGTGGGTGTCGCCGCGATCGTCTCGGTGTACGCCGCCGGGGCCGTGCCCGGGGAGTTCGTGCCGGGCGTGCAGGCCGCGTTCCTGACCTCGGCGGCCTTCGCCGCCCTGGCGCTGCTGGTCGCCGCCATCGTCCTGCGTCCCGCCCGGGAGTCGCAGGTCGCCGACGACGAGCTCGTGGAGGTCGCCGTCGCCGAGGCCGCGTGACGGCCGGCCGGGCTCGGGCCGCTCCGGAGCCGTTCCGGACCGTCCGAGCCCGGCTGCCCGAATTACAGGTCTGTAGTTCAGCGCAACGCCTGTTACGGGTGTGACCCGTGAGGTTATGGTGACCGGACCTGCCGTCGCCCGATCCCCTTGCCCCAGGAGTTCCGCCATGTCACGCCCGGCCTCTCGGACGACCCGCACCACGATCGCCGGCCTCGTCGCCGGCCTCCTGGTGGCCCTGGGCACGGCGCTCGCCCCGGCCGCTGCCGCCCCCGCGCGGGCGGAGGGCAACGTGGTCACTCCCGGCGACTTCACGGGCTACGGCTTCGACCAGTGCCTCGCTCCCACGCAGAAGGCCATGACCGCCTGGCTCAAGCACTCGCCGTTCCTGGCCATCGGGATCTACATCTCCGGCGACTCGCGCGCCTGCCGCTCGCAGCCCAACCTGACCCCCGACTGGGTCAGCACCCAGCTGGCCAGGGGATGGCGGCTGCTGCCGATCACCCTCGGGCCGCAGGCGTCGTGCCAGCCGCGCTTCCCGCGCTACGGCAACGACGAGACGATCAAGCCCAAGCGCGGCAAGAACGGCCTCTACAACCCCGCCCGCAAGCAGGGGACGGCCGAGGCCACGAAGGCGGTTGCCGCCGCGCAGGCGCTGGGCATCGTCCCCGGGAGCACCCTCTGGTACGACCTCGAGGGCTTCAACATGGGCAACACCGACTGCCGCGAGTCCGCCCTGGCGTTCCTCAGCGCCTGGACCGACCGGCTGCACGCCCTGAAGTACGTGTCCGGCGTCTACTCGAGCGCCGGGTCCGGCATCGCGATGCTGGACAACGCGCGGGTGAACCGCCCGACCGCCTTCAGCCTCCCCGACCAGATCTGGATCGCCCGCTGGGACGGTCGCGCGAACACGTCGACGTCGTACATCCGTGAGGACGGCTGGCGCCCGCACGCCCGGATCAAGCAGTACCAGGGCGGACACGACGAGACCTGGGGCAAGGTGCGGATCAACATCGACCGCAACTTCCTCGACGTCGGTCGGGGCTCGGTGGCGCCGGCCGAGGCGCCGCACTGCAAGGGCGTGCTCGTGAACTACACGACGTACGCAGGGTTGCGGCCGGCCACCGAGACGAGGACCCCCGACCCGGGCCAGGTGGCGGCCCTGCAGTGCCTGCTCAAGGAGCACGGCGTCTACGCCGGCAAGACCAACGGCGCCTACAACGAGGCGACGGTCGCGGCCGCCAACGCGTGGCAGCAGGCCAACGGCTTCGAGGTGTCCTCCACCTGGTCGAAGCGCAACTGGATGTCGCTGCTCGTCGACGGTGCCGAGCCGGACCCGGTGGTCAAGTTCGGCTCCGCCGGCGACGCCGTACGCCGGCTGCAGCGGGCGCTCAACGCGGCCAGCAACAAGTCCCAGCTGGTGGTGACCGGCGTCTTCAGCGGCCCCACCACGGCCGCCCTCAAGGCGTGGCAGGACAAGGTCGACCTCGAGGTGTCCGGCGTCGCGGCCGGCGAGTCCTGGAAGGGCCTGCGGACCGGTCTTCGCTGAGGCGGTCAGCCCGCGGGCGGACCGACCAGCAGTGCCACACCGGTGAGCGCGGCCACCGCGACGAGACCGGCGAGCACGCCGCGCAGCGGGTTGCGCAGCAACCACGCGACCGGTCGGTCGGTGGCCGACGCCGGGTCGCCGTGCAGCAGCCGCCACTCGGTGCCGAGCGCGCCGCGCGCCTCGGCGTACCGGTCGAACCACACCGTCATGAACGGCGGCACCGACGACACCAGCCCGAGGACCAGCCGACCGGGCCGCCACCGCTGGTCGACGGCCACGAGGACGGTCGTGAGGCAGTAGGCGATGAAGACGACGCCGTGGACCATGCCGAAGACGCGGACGCCGAGCTCGGTGGTCTGCGTGACGTACTTGAGGAACATGCCCGCCAGCAGCAGCGCCCAGGTGACCGCCTCGGCGATCGCGAGCCGACGGAAGAGGGTCAGCGGGCTCGGGCCGCTCACGCGAACGACGCCTCGACGAGGCTGGTGAAGAAGCCCAGGCCCTGGGTGCCGGCACCGGTGAGATCCTCGACGGCGTGCTCGGGGTGCGGCATCAGGCCGACGACGTTCCCGGCCGCGTTGGAGATGCCGGCGATGTCGCGCAGCGAGCCGTTGGGGTTGACCTCGAGGTAGCGGGCGACGACCTGCCCCTCGCCCTCGAGCCGGTCGAGGGTGTCGGCGTCGGCCACGAAGCCGCCCTCGCCGTTCTTGAGGACGATGGTGACCTCAGCGTCCTGGACGTACGACGAGGTCCAAGGCGTCCGGGTGTTCTCGATCCGGAGGCGCTGGTCGCGGCAGACGAACTTGCGGTGGTCGTTGCGGATCAGCGCACCCGGCAGCAGGTGGGACTCGCAGAGGATCTGGAAGCCGTTGCAGATGCCGAGCACCGGCATCCCCCTGCCCGCCGCGTCGATGACCTCGGCCATGACCGGGGAGAAGCGGGAGATGGCACCGCAGCGCAGGTAGTCGCCGTACGAGAACCCACCCGGCAGCACGACGGCGTCGACGCCCATCAGGTCGTGGTCACCGTGCCAGAGGGCGACGGCCTCGTTGCCGCCGAAGCGGACCGCACGCTGCGCGTCGACGTCGTCGAGCGAGCCCGGGAAGGTGACGACCCCGACCTTCACCGCTCGGATCCCTCGACCACCCGGACCGCGAAGTCCTCGATCACCGGGTTGGACAGGAGCGTCTCGGCCATCTTCGCGACCTCGGCGAGGCGCTCGTCGGTCAGCTCTCCGTCGATCTCGAG
>JAOPXF010000483.1 GCA_025965295.1 Nocardioides sp. | reverse complement strand
CGCAGCCCACCGACCACGCCGGCCGGCGTGAGGGTCGAGGTCGCGGAGTGGTCCATGGACCGACTCAACCAGGGCCCGCCGACAATCAGACCTCTGTGACCTGCGGTTATCTCATCCTGTGAGACGTTATCCGAAACTTTGTTCGCACCTTCTTCGCTGGCCGGCACAGCGGGTTGACGACGTACGCCTCACCGGGTTTCGCGACGGTCGCTGCGCGACCTCCTCAACCATCGGTGCTCAGCGCGGCAGCCCGAGGATCCGCTCGCCGGCGACGTTGCGCAGGATCTGCGTGGTCCCGCCGGCGATCGAGAGGCAGCGCGTGTTGAGCATCTCCCACACGGCGTCGCGCGCGTCGTCGGTGACCATGGCCGCGCGCGGCCCGAGCAGCGAGACCACGAGCTCGGCGGCGTCCTGGCGGTTGCGGACGCCGAGCAACTTGGCGACGCTCGACTCCGGGCCGGGGCCCTGGCCGGCGAGCGAGCGCAGGGTCGAGCGCACGCCGAGCAGGGAGCAGACGGTGGCCAGCGCGACGGCGTTCCCCACCCGCACCCGTTGCGCCGCCGTGCCACCGGCGGCGGCCAGGTCGATGGCCCGTTCGGTGCTCTTGCTCAGCCGGCTCGTGGCCATCGCGACCCGCTCGTTGGCGAGCGTGGTGCGGGCGAGCTTCCAGCCGCCGTCGACCTCGCCGACGAGGCAGTCCTCGGGGACGAAGACCTCGTCGAGGAAGACCTCGTTGAAGAGCGCCTGCCCGGTGATCTCGCGCAGCGGTCGTACGTCGATGCCGGGGCTCCGCATGTCGACGAGGAAGTACGAGATCCCCTTGTGCTGCGGGGCGTCGGGGTTGGTGCGGGCCAGGCAGATCCCCCAGTCGGCTCGCTCGGCGACCGAGGTCCAGACCTTCTGGCCGGTCAGCCTCCAGCCGGCGCTGTGTCCTGAGCCTGTCGAAGGGTCCACCTTCACGGCGCGGGTCCGCAGCGACGCGAGGTCGGAGCCGGAGCCGGGCTCGGAGAAGAGCTGGCACCAGACGACCTCGCCGAGCAGCGACGGCCGCACGAACCTCTCCCGCTGCTCGTCGGTGCCGTGCTCGAGAATCGTCGGCACCGCCCAGCCTGCGATGACCAGGTCGGGTCGCGCCACGCCGGCGCGCGCGAGCTCCTGGTCGATGACGATCTGGGCGACCGGGTCGGCGCCGAGGCCGTACGGCGACGGCCAGTGCGGCGTGAGGTATCCCGTCTCCACCAGCGCTGCCCGTCGCTCCGCCTCGGGGAGGGCGGCCACCTCGTCCACCCGCGCGGCGATCTCGTCGCGGATCTCGTCGTCTCGACCCTCGAGGTCGAGCTGCAGGCTGCGACGTACGCCCGAGACGGCGGCCGCGGTCAACCGCTCGGCCGCCTCGTCGCTGTCGCCGAGCAGCGCCCGGAGCGAGACCGCCCGCCGGAGGTAGAGGTGGGCGTCATGCTCGAACGTGAAGCCGATCCCGCCCAGCACCTGGATGCACGACTTCGCGACCTCCACCGCACCGTCGAACGCCACCGCGGCGGCCACGTCCGCGGCGAACGCCCACTGGTCGTCGTCCCCAAAGGCGGCGGACGCCACGTCCCACGCCGCGGCGGTGACGGCCTCGGCCGTCTCGAGCATCTCCGCGCAGAGGTGCTTGACCGCCTGGAAGCTGCCGATCTTCTGCCCGAACTGCTCGCGGACCTTCGCGTAGTCGACCGCGGTCTCCAGGCACCAGCGCGCCACCCCGGCGGCCTCGGCGGCCGCGAGCGTGACCGCGGCCCGGTGCAGCACGTCGGCGGTCAGGCCGGGCACGGGTACGGCGTCCGCGCTCTCCGCGTCGACGCTCACGGAGCCGAAGCGACGGGACAGGTCGAGGGAGGTGGCCGGCGCGACCGTCACGGACGCGGCCGGTACGACGAACCAGGTGTCCTCGTTCGTCCCGACCAGGAAGTGTGAGGCGCCGGGGGCGTCCCAGACGACGTCGACGGTGCCGGTCAGCCGGTCACCGGCGGAGAGGGTCGGCAGCAGCCCCAGGGCCACGACCGCGCCGACGCCCAGCTCGGGTGCCACCGGCGTCTCCCCCAGCACCGAGGCAGCGACGGCGGTGCCGAGCAGCGGGCCGGGGAGGAGCTCCAGCGCGCAGGCCTCGAGGGCCACAGCGACGTCGAGCACCGATCCCCCACCGCCGCCGGCCGACTCCGGCAGACCGATCGTCGCGACCCCCATCTCCCGCACCGCCGACCAGGTCTCCCCGAAGGTCTCCTCGGGGGACGCCTCGGCGGCCCGCAGGGCGTCGACGCCCCGGATCCCCGCGGCCCACTTGCGCAGGCTCGCGGCCAGCTCGACGTGCTCGTCGGAGATGCCGATCGACATGGAGGACCCTTCACCGCGAAACTAGAACGTGTTCCAACTCTACTAGGCTTCGTGCGTGACGAACATGCCCCCGGACCTGCTGACCCATGCCCTGGCCGCCAAGGGCTTCATGCCGGAGGACGAGGGGATGCTGCTCCACCGGGTCGCTCGCGAGCGGCTTGCCCACGGGCCGGTCCTCGAGGTGGGCACCTACTGCGGCAAGTCCGCGATCTACCTCGGTGCGGCCGCGCGCGAGGTCGGCGGCCCCCAGGCCGTCGTCTTCACCGTCGACCACCACCGCGGCTCGGAGGAGAACCAGGCCGGGTGGGAGCACCACGACGCGAGCCTCGTCGACGACGAGTTCGGCCTGATGGACACGCTGCCGGTCTTCCGCCGGACGATTGCCCGGGCCGGCCTCGAGGACCGGGTCGTCGCCGTCGTCGGCCGCAGCACGACGGTCAGCGCGCACTGGCGCACGCCCCTGTCGATGCTCTTCATCGACGGCGGGCACGCCGAGGAGCACGCCCAGAACGACTACGCGGGCTGGGCACCGTGGCTGAGCACCGGCGCGAGCCTGGTCATCCACGACGTCTTCCCGGACCCGGCCGACGGCGGGCAGCCTCCGTACCACGTCTTCCAGCGTGCACTGGCGAGCGGCGACTTCGTCGAGGTCGAGGAGCTGGGTTCGATGCGGGTGCTACAACGAGCGCGCGGAGACGCCGGCGACCCGGTCGCCTGACGAGTCACCCGAAGCCTCACCGGACGGGCAGCCGCACTCGAGCGCGAGCTCGCGGAAGTGCGGCACCAGCGTGGCGCCGCGCATGATGTCGGAGCCGCCCGTGCCCTGGCCGAGCGCGTCGACGGCGAGGATCACCGCGGCCGCGGTGTACGTCGTGTGCTCGACCGGCCAGTTCACGTCGTCGGGGAAGACGTAGCCGGTCCAGTACTTCCCGTGCTCGGAACGCAGGTGCTGCATGTCGACGAGCAGCTGCACGGCGCGATCCCGGTCGCCGAGGGCGTCGAGCGCCATCACCAGCTCGCAGGTCTCGGCGCCGGTCACCCACGGGTTGTGGACGACGCAGCGGATGCCCAGCCCGTCCTCGACGAACTCGTCCCAGCGGCTCTCCAGCAGCGCCACGGCATCCGCGCCGCGGACGGCGCCGCCGAGGACCGGGTAGTACCAGTCCATCGAGAA
>JAOPXF010000469.1 GCA_025965295.1 Nocardioides sp. | reverse complement strand
ACAGCAACCAGTCGGCGTCGAGGTCCTCGAGCTGGACCGGGGCACCGGTGCTGTCCGTGACGATCATGGGTCAAGTCCAGCACCGGGCACCGACAGTCAGGCCCGGAAACCCTGTGCACAAAGGGCTTCTGCGATAACAACCGGGTAACAGAAATCGGGCCCTATCCACAGAAGGGCAACCCGAGCCAAACCGCACGGCGGGAAGCAGCCGCAACCAGGCCCCCGCAACCCAAGCGGACGGCAACCACGCACCCCGTGACTGCGAACGGGCCACAGACAGCGTCACCGGGTTTCGACGACGCTCGCCGGCGCTCGCTGCTCAACCACCGGGTGCTCACCGGGTTTCGACGACGCTCGCCGGCGCTCGCTGCTCAACCACCGGGGGTTTCGAGACGGTCGCTGCGCGACCTCCTCAACCACCGGGGGCTGCGGTGCTTCCTGCCTCACCGGGTCTCGACCCCAGGGCTGCGAGACTGTCGGCATGGCTGAGGCAGAGGACACGAGGGATCGCGACCCGGTGGGGCGCCCGCGCCAGGCGCGGCCGCGCGACGCGCTGGGGCGGCCGCTGCCGTACGACGCCGAGGGGGTCGAGCCGGTCTCCGAGGAGCCGCTGCCGCCCCTGGAGACCATCGACGCGGCGCGGGCCCTGGTCGACGAGGGCCGGCCGTTCTCCGCGCACGAGGTCCTCGAGGCCCGCTGGAAGGCGGGCCCCGACGAGGAGCGCGCCCTGTGGCAGGGACTCGCCCAGCTCTGCGTCGGCCTCACCCACGCCGCGCGCGGCAACCTCACCGGCGCCGACCGGCTCGTCGAGCGCGGCGCCGGACGGCTCGAGGAGTACGACGCGGGCGGGGGCCCGACGTACGGCCTCGACCTGACCGCGGTCGTCGCATGCGCCCGGGAGCGACTCCGCGGCTGAGATCGGACCTCAGGCCTGGTCGGCCTGCCGGGCCCGGTAGGCCGCGACGGCGTTGCGGTTGCCACAGGTGGTGCTGCAGAAGCGCTTGGAGCGGTTGCGGGAGAGGTCGAGGACGATCCCGTCGCAGGTGTCGTCGGAGCACAGGCCGAGGCGGGAGAGCTCGTCGGCCCGGATGACGTCGATCATCGCCATCGCGGTCTCGATGGCGATCCGGGTGGCGACGGGAGCGTCCGGGTCGACGGCGTGCAGGTGCCAGTCCCAGTGGTCGTGGCGGACCAGCTGGGGGAGCGCGTGGGTGTCGGCGAGCATCGCGTTGACCAGCTCGACGGCGCGGTCGCGGTCGCTGGTGAGCAGCTCGCGGAGCGTCGGGCGCAGCGCCCGCACGGCGTCCAGCTCGGCCCGGTCGCGGTCGCGGCGACCGGTGTACTCGAACCGCTCGTAGAACGCGTCCAGGTCCTCGACGGAGCCCAGCTCGTCGGCGTCGTCCTCGGTGTTGACCAGCGTGACGGCGGCGAGCAGCGACACCTCGGTGTCATGAGTGAAAACCACATTGACATATTACTGCAGGCGGGATAGCGTCATTCACCATGACCGCTTTGACCAATGACGTGAGCCAGCCGCTGCCGGCGGCACCCGAGGGCTCGCGGCTCGCCAGCGGTCTCGTCTTCGCGCTGGTCTCGGCGGCCACGTTCGGCATGTCCGGCGCACTGGCGCGTGGCCTGCTCGACACAGGCTGGAGCCCCGGCGCGGTCGTGCTCGTCCGCGTCGGGGTCGCTGCCCTCGTCGTCCTGCCCTTCGGGCTGCACGCGCTCAAGGGGCAGTGGCGGATGCTCCGCGGCAACGCCGGCCTCGTGACGGTGTACGGCGTGCTCGCGGTCGCCGGCACCCAGTTCTGCTACTTCTCCGCGGTCGAGCACATGCAGGTCGGCCCCGCGCTGCTGATCGAGTACACCGCCCCCGCCACGGTCGTCCTCTGGCTCTGGCTCCGGCACGGCCAGCGCCCCGGACTCGTCACGGTGGCCGGAGCGGTGCTGGCGGCACTCGGCCTGGTCCTGGTCCTCGACCTGCTGTCGGGGGCCGACCTCAGCCTCGTCGGCGTGCTGTGGTCGCTGGCGGCGATGGTCGGGGCTGCGACGTACTTCGTCATCTCGGCCGACGAGAGCAACGGCATGCCCCCGCTCGTCCTCGCCGCCGGCGGCCTCGTCGTCGGCACCGTCGCGCTGGCGCTCCTCGGCGGCGTCGGCCTGCTGGCGATGCACACCTCGAGCGCCGACGTCACCTACTCCGGCGGGACCGTGACCTGGTGGGTGCCGCTCGCGGTGCTCGGTGTGGTGACCGCGGCCATCGCCTACACCAG
Organism: Nocardioides sp.; assembly: GCA_025965295.1. Lineage (GTDB taxonomy): Bacteria > Actinomycetota > Actinomycetes > Propionibacteriales > Nocardioidaceae > Nocardioides. The sequence continues at coordinate 4,151 of JAOPXF010000469.1, read as the reverse complement.
CGGCATCGCCGCGGGCCGCCGGCTCGGCTCCAGGCTCGCATCGTTCGTCGCCCTGCTCGAGGTCGTGGCGGGGGTCGGCTTCGCGTGGCTGCTGCTGGACGAGCTGCCCGGCGTCGCCCAGCTCGTCGGCGGGCTGCTCGTCCTGGCCGGGGTCGTGGCGGTCAAGCTCGGCGAGCGCGACACCGCGCTGAGCGCATCGTCCCTGCCACCCGTCTGACCCCTCGCGCGAGAAATCTCCGCCCCGCCTGCAACAACTTCACCATCTCGGGCGTGAGTCGTGCATGGATGTGGGGGTGACGGGTCAGCCGACGGGAGAGCGCGCCGACGCGCGCGAGCTCTCGTTCGACGCCTGGGTGGAGGTCCGGGTCGCGGCGCTGCTGCGCTTCGCCTACTTCGTCACCGGCTCCCAGCACGCCGCGGAGGACGCCGTCCAGACGGCGCTGACCAGGGCCTGCGAGCGCTGGTCGCGGGTGCGTCGTACGACGGACCCCGACGCCTACGTGCGGCGGATGGTCGTGAACGCCCACGTGTCCGGATGGCGCCGGGCCGGGCGTCGCGAGCTGAGCGTCGCCGAGGTGCGCGACACCGGTACGGCGGCCGACGCCGTCGAGGGGCTCGCGACCGCCGACGCGGTCTGGCGGGTCTGCACCGGCCTGCCGCGCCAGCAGCGGGCGGCCGTGGTGCTGCGCTTCTACGAGGACCTCGACGACGCCGAGATCGCCACGATCCTCGGCTGCTCGCAGGTCACGGTCCGCTCCCACGTCCACCGCGCGCTCGCCGCGCTGCGTTCCGAGCTCGAACGACAGGAGCACGCCGATGACTGACGACCACGAGCTGGAGCGGGTGCTCCGCGAGGGCCTCGACCGACGCGCACAGGACGTCGACACGGACGCGCCGGTGGCCGAGCGGGCCCGGGAGTCCGTGCGCCGCCGGCGCCGCGGCCGGGTCGCCGCCGGGGTCGCTGCGCTGGCCGTCGCCGCGGTCGCCGTCACCGGTGTCGTCGTGGACCGGTCGAGCCAGCCGCGCAAGGAAGGCGGCACCCAGGTCACCGACCGACGGTCGGGCGCCCCGGCAGCCCAGCAGTGGCGTACGGAGTACTGGCACGACGTCCAGGTGGACGTCCCCGCCGACTGGGGCTGGGGGACGGCGCCCGACTTGCTGAGCAGGGGCGGCCGCGACTTTCCAAACCTGTGCGGCGGACCCGGAGCGAAGGTCACCGCGGCCGGCGAGGAGCTCGTCAACGCCGATCCCGACCTGCCGTACGTCGGCCGCCCGATTGCGCTGTCCGACCTGTGCCTGGGCGGCGACGTGCTCACGCACCCGCGAGCGCCGTACGTCTGGCTGGGCGCCGATCTCGAGCCGGGCACCGTCGAGCTGGCCGGCGGCTACGTCCAGGAGACCCGCGTGGTCAACGGCAGCACGGTCACGGTCGGCGCCCGCGACGCGGACCTGCGCGCGCGGATCCTCGACTCTGCGACCGCCGGCAAGACCTGCAGGTCGGAGCTGGACAAGGTGCCGATGCCCAAGGAGTCGTCGGGACCCGAGAAGTCGTCGGGATTGAATCCCGACTCGCTGACGGTCTGCGCCTACCGGCGAACCGACGACGGCGGACCGCTCGGGACGGGGTATGACCTGACCTACGGTCAGGTCGTCGACGCCGCAGGTGGTCGCGCGTTCCTGCACGCCGCCGACGCGGCACCCCGCGTGGCCGGCTGTGGCGTGTCGTTCGCGCCCTCCGAGCTCGTCCTGCTGCGGTCGGAGGGACCGGGACCCTGGGGTGACTCCTTCCGGGAGTACCGCGTCGACCTCGACTGCAAGCAGGTAGTCGACCCGGCGGGGAACACCCTGAACCTCACGCCCGCCCTGGAAGGCCCCTGGTCGCTCGGCGGCATCCAGGTTGTCCCCGACTATTTCATCGGCGAACTGGGCTAGCGGGCGTCCTGCCGGCGGATGAAGACCTCCTTGGTCAGCAGCAGGATCGCGGCGGCGGTGGGGATCGCGAGCAGCGCGCCGACGACGCCGAGCAGGCCGGCCCCGACGAGCGCGGCGATCACGATCACCGCACCCGGGATGTCGACCGAGCGCGACATCACCCGCGGGTAGATCACGTAGTTCTCGAGCTGCTGGTAGACGACGTAGAAGATGATGCAGGCGAGCCCGATCTTCGGGTCGGTCGCGAACGCGATCGCGGTGACCAGCACGGCGCCGATGGTCGCGCCGATCATCGGGATCACGTCGAGCAGGGCGACGACGAACGCCAGCGCGACGGCGTACTCGCCCAGCCCGACCACGAACAGGAAGACCAGCGACGACAGCCCGGCGCAGACCGCGACGACGAACGCGCCGGACACGTAGGCGCCGACATTGGCCAGGATCTGGTCACCGAGGTGCGTGACCCGCGGGCGGCGGCTGGCAGGGGCGAGGCTGTAGAGGGCGTCCTTGGTCTTCGGCAGCGACGAGAGGAAGTACAGCGTCAGCACCGTGATGATGAACGTGTTGAACAGCGCCGAGAGCACGGCGATGCCGATGCCGAGCGCGCCGCCGAAGGCCGCCGAGGCGAAGTCACCCTTGGCGATGTAGTCCTTGGCCTTGGCGATGATGTCGTACTGGTCGTCGAGCTTCTGGACCTGCTTGTTGTGCTCGAGCTCGTCCAGCCAGCCGGGCGCGTTCTTGGCGAGCTGGGTGACCTGCTCGCTGATGACCGGGACGATCGCGACCAGGAACAGCGCGAGCGCCAGCATCACGATCGTGATCACCACGACCACCGACCAGGTCCGGCTCAGGCCGCGTCGCATGAAGAACTCCACGAGCGGGTTGAGCCCGACCGCGAGGAAGGCGGCCACCACGACCAGGATGATCGTCGAGCTGACCATGAGCAGCTGCTGGCCGAGCCACACCGCCAGCAGCGCACCGACGGCACCGAAGAAGCCGAGGAAGAAGGGCGAGCGCCGCTCGAACGGGGGACCCGGCTCCACCGGGCCGGTCTGCTCGTCGAGGAGGAAGTCCTGCTCGGTCTCGAGCGCCTCCTCGGCCTCGGTGGCGGCCTCCTCGGCGCGCTCGGCAGCGGCCTCGGCGCGTTCGGCGGCCTCCTCGATCTCGGCCGACTCCGGCACGCGGTCCTTGCTCAACTCTTCTCGTCCTCGTCCTCGTCGTCGGACGCGAAGCCGGCCACGACGTCGCGCAGCGAGCCGAGCTGGGCCGAGATCGCGTCGCGGCGCTTGGTCATCCGCTCGAGCTCGGCGCGCACGGCCGCGAGCTGGCGCTCGGCCTCGGCGTTGCCCGAGGCCGCGATCGAGTCGGCCTGGGTGCGGGCGGACGCGACGATCTGCTCCGCCTCCCGGCGAGCCCGGGTGAGCGCCGCCTCGGCCTCGGCCTGCGCCTGCTGGCGGTGCGTGGTCGCCTGGGTCGTGGCCTCGCGGGCCCGCTGCTCGGCGGCGGACGCACGCTCCTCGGCCTCCTCGACCAGGCGCTTGGTCTCCGCGGTGGCGCTGGCGTGGTGGTCGGTGGCCTCGCGGGCGAGGCGCTCCTTCTCCACGGCCAGCGTGCGGCGGGCCTCCTGGACCTCACGGTCGGCGGCGGCGCGCAGCTGCTCGGACTCGCGCTTGGCCGAGACCCGCAGCTCGTTGGTCTCCTGCTGGGCGGCGAGCCGGATCTGGTCGGCCTCGCGGCGGGCGGACGCGAGGATGTCCTCGGCCTCGCCGGTGGCCAGCGCGCGCTCCTGCTCGGCATCGGCCATCAGCCTGCTGCGCGTCTCGTCGAGCTCCTTGAGCTGGACCAGCCGCATGTCCTCGGCCTCGCGGGACGCGTCGGCCCGGATCGCCTTGGCGTCGCGCACGGCCTGCTCGCGGATCTCGGCGGAGTCGCGCTCGGCGATGGCGCGCACGTCCGCGGCCTCCTCCTCGGCGAGACGGAGCATCGAGGTCGCGCGGCCGCCGAGTCCGGCGTACGACGGGTTCTTGTTCTCGGCGAGCTCCTGGCGGAGGCTCTCGAGGTGGCCCTCGAGCTCGAGGACCCGCTTCTCGGACTCGGTGAGGCTGCTGCTCAGGCCGGACTTCTCGCTGCTGAGCTGGCGGACCCGGGCGTCGACCGCGTCCTTGTCGTAGCCACCGCGGCGCACGACCGGGAACCCGGTGGCGGCCGCGGGGGCTGCC
>JAOPXF010000464.1 GCA_025965295.1 Nocardioides sp. | reverse complement strand
GATCGGCCGCGGCGGCACCGTCCAGCTGGTCTACGTCGCCGAGGGTGCCGAGGCCGCCGTGACCTCCACGCTGGCGTTCCTGCTGTCCCCCAAGTCGGCGTACGTCTCCGGGCAGGTCGTGCGCATCGGCGCCACCGGCTCGAACAAGGCCACCGCCGTCAAGGACTGGCAGCGGCCGCTCGCCGGCAAGGTCGCCCTGGTGACCGGCGCGAGCCGCGGCATCGGTGAGCAGATCGCCCGCGTGCTCCACCGCGACGGCGCGACCGTCCTCGGCGTCGACGTCCCCCAGGCCGCCAGCGAGCTCCAGGCCGTGATGAAGGAGATCGACGGCGACTGGCTGACCCTCGACATCACCGCCCAGGATGCGCCCCAGCGGATCGCGCACCACCTGAAGGAGAAGCACGGCGGGGTGGACGTCGTCGTCCACAACGCCGGCATCACCCGCGACAAGAAGCTCGCGAACATGAAGGAGGACCTCTGGGACTCCGTCATCGCCGTCAACCTCACCGCCCCCGAGCGGATCACCCGCGAGCTCCTCGAGCAGGGCGTGATCAACAGGAACGGCCGGATCGTCGGCGTCGCGTCGATCGCCGGCATCGCCGGCAACGTCGGGCAGACCAACTACGCCGCCTCCAAGGCCGGCGTCATCGGCCTCGTCGACTCGCTCGCCGGCGAGCTGAAGGACGGCATCACGATCAACGCGGTGGCGCCCGGCTTCATCATCACCGCGATGACCGCGGCCGTGCCGTTCGCGACCCGCGAGGTCGGCCAGCGGCTCAACGCCATGTCGCAGGGTGGGCTGCCGGTCGACGTCGCCGAGGCGATCGCCTGGTACGCCTCCCCCGGCTCCACCGCCGTCAACGGCAACGTGGTCCGCGTCTGCGGCCAGATGATGCTGGGGGCCTGAGATGAGCGAGCCGAAGGTCGTCGAGGGCACCCCGCACCCGCTGCCGATGCTGCTCCGGGCGGCGCTCCCCTCCCTGCCGGTGGTCAACCTGGTCCCGGGGATCGGCAAGCACGGCACCGAGCTCCCGGACCTGGCGCTGACCCGGCACGACGTGCCGGTCGACGCGGGCCACGTGGCGGCGTACTCCGGGGTCTGCGGCTTCCCGACCAAGGACACGCTGCCGCTGACCTACCCGCACCTGCTGGCGTTCCCGCTGCACATGGCGATCATGACCGACGGCTCGTTCCCCTTCCCCGCGATCGGCACGGTGCACCTCGAGAACTCCATCACCCAGCACCGGGCGATCGGGGCCGACGAGAGGCTCCAGGTGACCGCGCGCGCCGAGAACCTCCGCGCGCACGCCAAGGGCCGGGTCTTCGACATGGTCACCTCGGTGCACGCCCTGGGTGAGCTGGTGTGGGAGGAGACCTCGACGTTCCTGCGCCGGGGCCGGGGCGAGGCGGACGCACCCGCCGCCACCACCACGACGTACGACGACGTGCCCGCGGGCCCCAGCACCTGGCGACTGCCCGGCGACCTCGGTCGTCGGTACGCCGCGGTCTCCGGAGACCACAACCCGATCCACCTCTACGGGCTGACCGCGAAGGCGCTGGGCTTCCCGCGGCAGATCGCGCACGGCATGTGGAGCAAGGCGCGCTGCGTGGCCGCTCTCGAGAACCGCCTGCCCGACGCCGTCCGCGTGGACGTGGCGTTCAAGAAGCCGATCCTGCTGCCCGGAACGGTCGCCTTCGGCGCGCTGCCGCTCACCCAGGAGCGCACCGGCTACGCGTTCTCGCTCACGAACCCGAAGTCCGGCGCCCCGCACCTGCTCGGTCGCACCAGCTCGCTCTAGGCGGCTCAGCGACGGGTCAGTGCGATGACCGGGATCACCCGGTCGGTCTTCCGCTCGTAGTCGGCGAAGCCCGGGTAGAGCGCGGCCTGCTCGGCGTACTTCTCGTCGCGCTCGGCACGCGGCAGCTCCTCGGCGTGCACGTCGAGCGTCTCGTCACCGACCTCGATCGTGGCGTCCGGGTGTGCCTTGAGGTTGTGGTACCAGTCCGGATTCGTGTCCGCGCCGGCCTTGGAGGCAAAGACGAGGAACCGGTCGCCGTCCGGCAGGTACATCATCGGGTTCACGCGGTTCTCACCGCTCTTCGCACCGACGGAGTGGAGGAGCAGGAGCGGAGCACCCTCGAAGTTGCCGCCCACCTTGCCGTGGTTGGCGCGGAACTCGTCGATCACCTGTGCGTTGTAGTCGGCCATGTCCCCATCATGCACGGTCAGCGCGGGTTGCCGAACCCCAGCGATGTGACCGACGAACGGGCGGCGGTGGGGGTGGCCGACCGGCGCTCCTCGAAGACCGCGCTGGCGGGGTCCCAGACGCCCACGTCCGTGATGCCGTTGGCGTCCCAGTCGCCGGTGACGGGTAGGTCGCCCGGGCTGCCGAACTGCACCTGGGCGGTCCAGGCGAGCCCGTCGGCGTCCACCACGCGCAGCGTGAAGGTCGCGGTGCCCACGTCGAAGACGCCGAGGTCGGTCCGCCCGTCGCCGTCCCAGTCGCCGGTGACGGGCAGGTCGTCGGCGTCGCCGAGGGTCACGGTGGTGAGCGTCCCGTCCGCGGCCCGCAGCTGGAACTGACCGGTCCGGGGGCTGCGCACGCCGACCTCCCAGAGCCCGTCGCCGTCCCAGTCACCGGCGACCGGCTGGTCGCTGGAGGCACCCAGGACGATGCTCGTCACGCCCGCGGGCGTCCGCAGCCGGAAGGTCTTCGTGACCGGCGTCCGCACCCCGGGGTTGACGAGACCGTCGCCGTCCCAGTCCCCCACCACCGGCTGGTCGGTGGCGGTCCCGAACCTGAGCACCTTCGGGGCCCTGCCGCTGCGCATGACCTGGAACGTCGCCCGGGCGGCGCGGCGGAAGACCGCCACCTCGGCCGCGGGCGTGCCCACGAAGTTGCCTGCCACCGGGACGTCGACGCAGTTCTGGGAGGCGAGGGTGCTGCCGAAGACGTACGGCGCCCCGTGGAACCAGGGGTCGACGACGGAGCGGTTGCGGCGCTCCTCGAAGTGCAGGTGGGCGCCTGTGGCGTTGCCGGTCGAGCCGACGGCTCCCAGCAGAGACCCCTGGTCCACCGTCTGGCCCGCGGTCA
>JAOPXF010000452.1 GCA_025965295.1 Nocardioides sp. | reverse complement strand
GCTCGTACGGCGCTCGCCGATGCCCTGCGTGGCGTCCCGGCCGGCGAGAAGATGCCTTGGTTCGGCCCGCCCATGTCGCCGGCTTCGATGGCGACGGCCCGCTTCATGGAGACCTGGGCGCACGCCCTCGACGTCTACGAGGCGATCGGCGTCGAGCCGGAAGTCACGGACCGGATCCGGCACGTCGCCCACCTCGGCGTCCGCACCCGCGACTTCGCCTACTCGGTGCACGGCCTCGAGGCGCCCGCCGAGGAGTTCCGGATCGAGCTGACCGCCCCCTCGGGCGAGACCTGGACGTGGGGTCCCGAGGGGGCCGCCCAGGGCGTCGTCGGATCGGCGTACGACTTCTGCCTGCTGGTCACCCAGCGCCGCCACCGCGACGACACGGACCTGGTCGCCACCGGCCAGGACGCCGAGCGCTGGCTGGGCATCGCCCAGGCGTTCGCCGGGCCTCCCGGCGAGGGGCGGTCGCCCCGTGGCTGACGTCCTGAGGATCGGCAACTGCTCCGGCTTCTACGGCGACCGGCTCTCCGCCATGCGCGAGATGCTCGAAGGCGCCCACGACGGGCAGGGGCTCGACGTGCTGACCGGCGACTACCTGGCCGAGCTGACCATGCTGATCCTCGGCAAGGACACGATGAAGGACCCGTCGCTGGGCTACGCCCGCACGTTCGTGCGCCAGCTGGAGGACTGCCTCGGGCTCGCGCTCGAGCGTGGCGTGCGGGTCGTGAGCAACGCCGGTGGTCTCAACCCCGCCGGGCTGGCCGACCGGCTCCGGGAGGTGGCCAAGGGGCTCGGGCTCGACCCGGCGATCGCCCACGTCGAGGGTGACGACCTCCGCGGCCGGGCGGACGAGCTGGGGTTCGACGGGGCCCTCACCGCCAACGCCTATCTCGGCGGCTTCGGCATCGCCGCGGCACTGACCGCGGGCGCCGACGTCGTCGTCACCGGCCGGGTCACCGACGCGTCCCTGGTCGTCGGCCCGGCGGTCGCGCGGTTCGGCTGGACCGCCACGTCGTACGACGAGCTCGCGGGCGCCGTCGTCGCCGGCCACGTGCTCGAGTGCGGCACCCAGGCGACCGGTGGCAACTTCTCGGGCTTCAAGACGCTGCCTCACCACGGCCTGCCGCTCGGCTTCCCGCTCGCGGAGATCGCCGCGGACGGGTCCTGCGTCGTCACCAAGCACGACGGCACGGGCGGCGCGGTCACCGTCGACACGGTCACCGCCCAGCTGGTCTACGAGATCCAGTCGACCAGCTACCTCGGCCCCGACGTCACGACGCTGCTCGACACGGTCCAGCTCGCCCAGGAGGGACCGGACCGGGTCGCGGTCACCGGCGTCCGCGGCCAGGCGCCGCCCGAGCGGCTCAAGGTCTGCGTGAACGAGCTCGGCGGCTTCCGCAACGCGATGGAGTTCGTGCTCACCGGGCTCGACATCGAGGAGAAGGCCGAGTGGGTGCGGGCCCAGCTCACGCCCTCGCTGACCGCGGACTCCGTCACCTGGACCCGCACAGCGCTGCCGGTGCCCGACGCGGACACCGAGGAGGGCGCGTCCTGCCTGCTGCGCTGCACGGTGATGGACCCGCGCCCCGAGCCGGTCGCGAAGGCCTTCACCGGCCCCGCGGTCGAGCTCGCGCTCGCGTCGTACCCCGGCTTCACGATGACCGCACCCCCCGGTCCGCCCACGCCGTACGGCGTCTACCGGCCCGCGTACGTCGACCGTGCGGCCGTGACGCACACGGTCGTGCACGCCGGCGGCTCCCGAGAGGTGGTCGCCGACCCGACCGGGTTCGCGACGCCCGAGCCGGACGCCGGTCGCCGGCCCTCGCCGTATCCCGCCCCGGCCGACTCCCTCAACCGCCGGATGCCGCTCGGCACGTTCGTGCACGCCCGCTCCGGCGACAAGGGCGGCGACGCCAACCTGGGACTGTGGGTGATGAACGACGGGTCCGCCAAGTACGAAGCCCGCGTCACCTGGCTGGCCAAGATGATCACGCCCAAGAAGGTCCGCGAGCTCGTCCCCGAGGCGGCCGACCTCGAGGTCGAGGTCTTCGTGCTCCCGAACCTCGGCGCGGTCAACGTGGTGATCCACGGTCTCCTCGGCCAGGGCGTCGCCGCCTCCACGCGCTTCGACCCGCAGGCCAAGGGGCTGGGCGAGTGGGTCCGGTCGCGCTCCGTGCACATCCAGGAGGCCCTGCTGTGACGGATCGCCGCCTCCGCTTCACCATGAGAAGTGACGCTCCACCCACATCACATGGTGAATCAGAGGACCGAGTCGCATGAGCGCCGAGCGAGAGGCCCTGCGCGCGACGGCCGCGGAGTTCGTCCGCCGCGAGGTGCTGCCGCACCTGCAGCAGTGGGAGGACGCGCAGACGATCCCCCGGGAGCTGCACGCCGCGGCCGCCAAGCAGGGGCTGCTCGGCGTCTCGTTCCCGGAGTCGGTCGGGGGCGAGGGCGGCGACCTGCTCGACTCGGTCGCGCTGCAGGAGGCGATGTTCGAGGCCGGTGCGTCCAGCGGGCTGATGGCCGGGCTCTTCACCGGCGGCATCGCGCTCCCGCACATCGCCGCCCACGGGTTGCCGCACCTGGTCGACCGCTTCGTCCGGCCCACACTGGCCGGGCGGAAGATCGGCTCGCTCGCCGTCACCGAGCCCGGCGGCGGCTCCGACGTCGCCGGCATCACGACCACCGCGCGCCGCGAGGGCGATCACTACGTGGTCAACGGCGCCAAGACCTTCATCACCAGCGGCATCCGCGCAGACTTCGTGACGACGGCGGTCCGCACCGGCGGCCCCGGCCACGCCGGCATCTCGCTGCTGGTCGTCGACAAGGGCACGCCCGGCTTCACGGTGGACCGCACGCTCACCAAGATGGGCTGGCACTGCTCCGACACCGCCGAGCTGTCGTACGTCGACGTGCGCGTGCCCGTGGCCAACCTGGTCGGCGAGGAGAACTCGGGCTTCTACCTGATCGCCGAGCAGTTCGTGGTCGAGCGGATCGCGCTGGCCGTGCACGCCTACGGCATCGCCGCCCGCTCGCTCGAGCTGACCGCGGCGTACTGCCGCGAGCGCGAGACCTTCGGCAGGCCGCTGGTCGCCAACCAGGTGGTCCGGCACAAGCTCGTCGAGATGCACCGGCAGGTCGAGGTGGCGCGCACCTACACGCGTGAGGTCGCGCGTCGTCACGCCCTGCACGTTCAGGGGGCAGGCGAGAGCGTGATCGCCGAGGCCTGCCTCGCGAAGCAGACCGCGTGCGACACCGCGACGTACGTCTGCGACCAGGCCGTCCAGCTGCACGGCGGGACGGGATACCTGCACGGGACCGAGGTGGAGCGGCACTACCGCGACGCCCGGATCCTGCCGATCGGCGGAGGAGCCACCGAAGTGCTGACAGACCTGGCCGCGAAGCTGTTGGGCTACGCGTCATGACCAACCGGACCGCGATGCTCGAGAAGCTCGCCGACCTCGATACCGAGCACGCCAAGGCGGTGGCCGGCGGCGGCGAGAAGTACGTCGGGCGCCACCACGCACGCGGCAAGCTGCTGCCCCGCGAGCGGATCGAGCTGCTGGTCGACGAGGGCTCGGCGTTCCTCGAGCTGAGCCCGCTGGCCGGCTGGGGGTCCGACTTCACCGTCGGCGCCAGCGTCGTGACCGGCATCGGGGTGGTCGAGGGCGTGGAGTGCATGATCACCGCCAACGACCCGACCGTGAAGGGCGGCGCCTCCAACCCCTGGACGGTGAAGAAGATCTTCCGCGCCTCCCAGATCGCCGAGGAGAACGGGCTCCCGAGCATCTCCCTCGTCGAGTCCGGCGGGGCGGACCTGCCGACGCAGAAGGAGATCTTCATACCCGGCGGCAAGCTCTTCCGCGACATCACCCGCGCCAGCGCCCGCAAGGAGCCCACAATCGCGCTGGTCTTCGGCAACTCCACCGCGGGCGGGGCCTACGTGCCCGGCATGTCCGACTACACGGTGATGGTGCGGGACCAGGCCAAGGTCTTCCTCGGCGGCCCGCCGCTGGTGAAGATGGCGACCGGCGAGGAGTCCGACGACGAGTCGCTCGGCGGCGCCGACATGCACTCGCGGCAGTCGGGTCTCGCCGACTACTTCGCGCTCGACGAGCGGGACGCGATCCGGATCGGCCGCCAGATCGTGGGCCGGTTGAACTGGCGCAAGCTCGGT
>JAOPXF010000449.1 GCA_025965295.1 Nocardioides sp. | reverse complement strand
GCCGAGCTTGTCCTTGAGGCGTACGACGTCGAGCTGGTTGCGGCTGCCGTCGGGCAGCACCCGGGGCACCACGAAGCAGGTCGGTGCCTGATTTCCTGGCCGATCCTCGGCCTGGGCGAGCACCAGGAACATGTCGTACATCGGCGCCGACGTGAACCACTTGTGGCCGTGCAGGGTGTACTCGCCGTCGTTCGAGGTCGGCCGCGCTTCGGTGACGTTGGCGCGGACGTCCGAGCCGCCCTGCTTCTCGGTCATGCCCATACCGGCGAGGGCACCGCGCTTCTGGGCTGCCGGCCGCAGGCCGGGGTCGTACGTCGTGGACGCGAGCAGCGGCGTCCACTCCTTCGCGATCGCGTCGTCGGCACGCAGCGCGGGGATCGAGGCGTAGGTCATCGAGATCGGGCAGCCGTGGCCCGGCTCGGTGTGCGACCAGGCCATGAAGCCTGCCGCCCGGCGTACGTGCGCGGAGGGCGCGTCGGACTCCCACGGCGCGGCCGCGAGCCCGTGGCCCACCGCGCGCTCCATCAGCCAGTGCCAGGAGGGATGGAAGGCGACCTCGTCGATCCGGTTGCCGTAGCGGTCGTAGGGAGTGAGGTGCGGGTGGTTCTCGTTGGCGAGGATCCCGTGCTCGCGCGCCTCGGCGGTGCCGGCCTCGGCACCCAGCGCGACGAGATCCTCGACCACGTCGGCGGAGGCGTGCCGGGTGACCGCCTCGACGAGGGCGCGGTCCGCGGTGACCACGTTGTGGCCCACCAGCGGCGGAGCCTGGTTGGTGGCTACCCGGATGTCGCCCAGAGAGTGAGTGGACATGTGGATACCGTAGGCCCATGCCCCCCTCGGAGACCCAGCCACATGCGGTCTCGGGCGCTCCGGAGGGCTGGCTGCTGCAGGTGCGTGAGGTGGTCTGGCGCCTGGTCGTGACCACCGTCAGCTCGTGCCTGCGCTACCGCGTGACCGGCCTGGCGGCCGAGGCTGCGTTCTTCGCGGTGCTGTCCGTGCCACCGCTGATCTTCGCGATGGCGGGAGCGATCGGCTACGTCACCGACCGGTTCACGCCGGCCCAGGTCGAGGACATCCGGCAGGCCGTGATCGACCTGTCCGAGCGTGCGCTGACCGAGAGCGCCGTCGACCGGATCATCGTGCCGACCATCGACGACGTGCTCAAGGGGGGCCGCTTCGACGTGATCTCGCTGGGCTTCGTGCTGGCGCTGTGGTCCGGGTCGCGGGCGCTCAACGTCTTCGTCGACACGATCACGATCATGCACGGGCTCGGTGGGCACCGCGGCATCATCAAGACCCGCGCCCTGTCGTTCCTGCTCTACGTGCTGGCGATGATCACCGGCGTGGTGTCGGTCCCGCTCGTCGTGGCCGGTCCCTCGCTGGTCGGCGACTGGCTGCCTCCGCGGTTCGACTTCGTCATGCACTTCTACTGGCCCACGGTCGTGGTGGTGTGCATCTGTTTCCTCGCCACGCTCTACCACGTGTCGGTGCCGGTGCGGACGAACTGGAGCTTCAACCTGCCCGGCGCCACGTTCTCGCTCGTGGCGTGGGTGGCCGGCTCCTACCTGCTGCGCTGGGTGCTCACCGCGACGGCCGCCGACTCCAAGTCGATCTACGGCCCGCTCGCCGCGCCCATCGCGATCCTGATCTGGCTCTACATCGTGGCGATCGCGGTCCTGATCGGTGCGGCCGTCAACGCGGCCTTCGACACGGTGTTCCCGCAGGCCTCCACGACCCGCGCCCGGGTCGAGCTGATGAGCCGGCTGCGGCAGCGGATGTCGAAGGACCGGCCCGACGTCACCGGTCACGACCCCGCGGTCGACTAGATTCGCCACGTGTCCGACGCCCCCAACGACCTCGCCCCGGGTCGCTCCCGCGGCACGATCGCGCTCCCCGAGAACGTCCGGTCGCCGTGGTGGGAGCTGGGTCGCCGGCTGCTGGCGGCCCTGGCGATCCTGGTCGGGACCGTGCTGCTGGTCTACCTCGACAAAGAGGGCTACACCGACGGCAACGACCCGACCGGCAAGGTCGACCTGGTCGACTCGATCTACTACACGACTGTCACTCTGAGCACGACCGGGTACGGCGACATCGCGCCGGTCGCGGAGCACGCCCGGTTGATCAACGCGTTCCTGGTCACCCCGCTGCGCATCGCGTTCCTCGTGCTGTTGATCGGCACCACCCTGGAGGTGCTCGCCTCCCAGGGCCGCGAGATGTTCCGGGTCGCCCGGTGGAGGAAGAACATGGGAAATCACGTCGTGATCGTCGGCTACGGCACCAAGGGCCGCAGCGCGGTCGAGACCCTGGTCAACAACGGCCAGAACCGGGAGGCCATCGTCGTGGTCGACCCGAGCGCCGCGGCGATGTCGGACGCGCACGCCGACGGCCTGGCGGTCGTCTCCGGCGACGCCACGCGACGCGACGTGCTGCGCCGGGCGGGCGTGGCCGAGGCCAGCCAGGTCATCATCACCACCAACCGCGACGACTCCAACGTCCTCGCCACCCTGACGGTCCGCCAGCTCAACCCGGACGCCTGGATCGTCGCCGCCGTCCGCGAGCAGGAGAACGCGCCGCTGATGAAGCAGTCCGGTGCGAACTCCGTCATCACCTCCTCGGATGCCGTCGGGCGGCTGCTCGGCCTCTCGTCGCTGTCGCCGACGCTCGGCTCGGTGATGGAGGACCTGCTGACGTACGGCGAGGGCCTCGAGGTCGCCGAGCGCGACCTCCTGGTGACCGAGGTCGGCAAGCAGCCCCAGACGCTCCCGGACCAGGTGATCGCGGTGGTCCGCGACGAGAAGGTCTACCGCTACTTCGACCCCGTGGTGACCCAGCTGGCGCGCGGCGACCGGCTGATCGTCGTACGCCCCGCGCGCGAGCTGCCCTGGGCGCCCCGGCCCGGCACCCACGGCGAGGACTCCTCGACCGACGAGGACTGACCGCGTTCTCCCACCATCGGGAGTGGTCGCCCACTAGCCTTCTCGCTGGGTGGGGGCCCAGTTAGGGGAGTCGATGCCGGGGATCCGGAAGCAACCCCGCGCATCCAGCGCGCCGGGGACATTCGGTGGGTTCGTGCTGCTCTACGTCGCCCTCGGGTTCGCGGGGCGCGCCACGAGCATCGACGGCACCACGTTCGCGCTGATCTGGCCGGCCGGCGGCGTCGCGGTGCTGTGGTTCCTGGTGCGAGACGTGCGGCTGCTGAGCGTGGACACGCTCGTGCTGGCCGGCTGCGTCCTCGGCGTCAACCTGGTCACCGGCGCGCCGTTCGACGTCGGCCTCGTGCTGATCGTCACCACCGTCCTCCAGACCGTCGTCGCCGCGACCCTGATGCGCCGCTGGTGCCCCCGGCTGTGGGGCTGCGGGGGAGACCGCGCCCTCGACTCGCCGCGGATCCTCGCCCGGTACGTCGCGGCCGCCGTCGTCGCCGCGGCCGCGGGTGCCGTGGTGGGGGCGGCGGCCTTCGCCGTCATCTACAGCGACCTCGCCGCGATGGGTGGCCTGCTCTGGTTCGGGCGCAACCTCGGCAGCGTGCTGACGCTCACGACGCTCGGCCTGCTGCTGGGCCACCGGCTCTCCACGCCCGCGCCCCGGCCCCCGCTCGTGGGGGTGGGCGCAGCGAGCGGCCTCGAGCTGGCCGCCGGTGTGCTGCTGACGCTGGGGCTGTTCGGGCTCGCCTTCGTCTTCGCCGACCTGCCGCTCGCCTTCCCGCTGATCGCGTCGACCGCCTGGGTGGCGCTGCGGTTCCCGACTCTGCTCAGTGCGGTGCACTCGATGTCGATCGGGGCCGCCACGGTGGCGCTGACCCTCTTCGGCCACGGGCCCTTCGCCCGGGTGGACAACCCCGAGCTGGGGGCCCTGATCGCGCAGTTCTACGTGATGACGATCGTGGTCACGGCGCTGGCGCTCTCGACTGGCCGTGACGAGCGCGAGGAGCTGGCCCTGGAGCTGCGCCGCAGCCAGTCCGCGGCGGTCTACGAGTCCCGGCTGCGCGACGCGATCATCGGCTCCATGACCGAGGGCCTCGTGGTCATGGACGACACCGGTGAGGTGCTCGTCCTCAACGACGCCGCCGGGGAGATCGTCGGTCGCCCCGAGACCCTGATCGAGGGGTTCTCGCTCTACGGCCTGGCCGCCACTCACCCCGACGGCTCCCCGATCCTCGACCAGGAGCGGCCGTCGCTGCGCGCCCTGCGTGGGGAGACGGTCCACGACATGGAGGTCCTGGTCGTGCTCCCGACCGGGGTCTCGCGCATCCTCTCCATCTCCGCGATGCCGCTGCCTCCCGACGCCCTCACCGGCCGGTCCCGGGCCCTGATGCTCGCGCGGGACACCACCGACGAGCACGCCCGCCGCGAGGAGCTGTCCGCCTTCGCCGGTGTCGTCGCCCACGACCTGCGCAACCCGCTCGCCGCCATCGACGGGTGGACGGAGATGATCGCCGACGAGCTCGACGCCGGCGAGCTCCAGCCCGAGCTCGCCCGCGAGTTCGTCTCCCGGGTCCGGTCGGCCTCGCACCGGATGCGCGAGCTGATCCGCGACCTGCTCGCGCACGCCACCAGCGGCGCGCGTGACCTGAACCTCGCCCGGGTGGACGTGAGCGGTCTGGTCGCGGAGGTCGTCGCGGCGCGGCACGCGGGCGACCGGGTGACGTGGGGACGCATCCCCTGCGTCGAGGCGGACCCGGTCTTGGTCCGGCAGGTCCTGGACAACCTGCTCGGCAACGCGCTCAAGTACGTCGCCGCCGACCGTGAGCCGCGGATCACCGTCACGGGCCTCTGCTCCCAGCACCTCGTCACGATCCGCGTCACCGACAACGGGATCGGACTGCCCGCGGGGGAGCACGAGAAGATCTTCGAGGAGTTCCACCGCGCCCACTACCAGGAGTACGAGGGCAGCGGGCTGGGCCTCTCCATCTGCCGGCGGATCGTCACCCGCCACGGCGGCACGATCGTAGCCCGCGACAACCCGGAGGGCCCGGGCACTGTCTTCGAGTTCACCCTCCCCGCGGCGGAGCACGTCGAGGTGCCCCTGCCGGTCGAGGAGCAGATCTCGCGCTCGGCCTGACCGCACCGGTGTGTCACCCCTGCGGGTGAGCACGGGCGAGCGACCAGCCCGCAGGCTGTCCTGGCCTCGGCTCGGTCTGGGGCCTGCCCTCCCCGGGGCTCGGGGGAGCCCGGGGACGGGCAGGCTCTTCCTCGTTCGATCAGGTGTTCGAACGTCGTGCGATGATGGCGCCATGGCGGGCGGGATGAACAAGCGCGGGAACGGCGTCCCGCTCGGCGAGCGCCGCCGCTCCACCCCCCGCGACCACACCTCCCTCCCCTCGGTGCCCTCGGTGCCCGAGTGCCCGGTCCGGCACTGCTGGGTCGCCGACGCCGTCGACGGCCAGGGCGTGAAGAGGCCCGGGCTGCTCGTCGAGTGGCGTCGTACGACCGGCGGCTGGGAGGGACGGGTGGTGTACGCCGCCTGCCTGCGACCGGGCGACTGGGCGATGGTGGAGGAGTGGCTGCCCGCGCACGCGCTGACGCCCCGCTGACGGCGTGCGCCCCAACTCTTGCGGAAATCTTGAGCGGTTTCTTGGGATTCCTTGTGGATCGCCGCGCTATGTTTCTCTCGAACCGCCGGGGACCCGAGACCCCGGCGGTTCGTTACATCTCCGGGCCGCTCAGGAGCTCGTGAGGATCACGGGCGAGAAGTCTTCCCTCTCTTTTCGCGCCGCGCCGCATATTCGCGCGACACCCGGCGTGCGCCCCGGAAGAATCACCCGGTGATGTTCGCCGCCCTCCTGCGCCACGCGCGCCCCCCGTCGCCGCTCGCCGGACGGCTCGCCACCCAGTCACTCCTCTTCGCCCTCGGTGAGGGCACGTTCATGACCGGCTCGGCGGTCTTCTTCACCCAGATCGTCGGACTCTCCGCCGCCCAGGTCGGCCTCGGCCTCACGTGCGCCGGCCTCGCCGCGTTCCTGGCCGCGCTGCCGATGGGCAAGCTGGTCGACCGCTACGGTCCGAAGAAGATGTGGGCGCTCAGCGCCACCGGCCAGGCGGCGATGTTCGCGGTGTGGCCGTTCATCACCGACTTCCGGGGCTACGTCGCGATGGCCGTCGGCATGGAGGTGATCGGTGCTCTCGGTGGCGCCGCCCACGGCGCGTACACGATCGACGTACTGCCGCCCGACCAGCGCGTGAAGTCGCGCGCCTACATGTACTCCTCGCTCAACGTCGGCTTCACCCTCGGCTCCCTGATCGGCGGCATCGCCCTCGCGTTCCACTCGAACGACCTGCTGCACGCGGTGCCCTGGTTCACCGCCATGGTGTTCCTGGTCAACGCGGCCGCGATCGGCCGCCTGCCGCGCGCCTCGCACGACGACCGCACCCCGGAGGAACGCAAGGTGAAGGTCCCCGGGCCGGGGCCGTTGCGCAACCCGGGCTGGCTGCTGACCACGTTCTTCAGCGGGGTCTTCTGGACCAACCAGGTGCTGCTCAACATCGTGATCCCGCTGTGGCTGGTGGAGGAGACCGATGCCCCGCGGGTGCTCCTGGCCTTCCTGTTCGGCACCAACACCGTGATGTGCATCTTCCTGCCGATGGTGGCGGCCCGCGGGGTCGAGGACGTGCCCACCGCGTTGAAGGCGCTCCGGGTGTCGTCGACGTTCTTCGTGGTCTCGTGCCTGATCACGCTGGCCACCCACGACACCGTCGGGTGGACCACGATCGCGCTGGTGTGGCTGGGTCACGTCACCGTGACCGGGGCCGAGCTCTACCTCTCGGCCGCCAGCTGGTCCTTCGAGGCGGAGCTGATGGACCCGCGTCAACGCGGCGCCTACCAGGGGGCGGCCGAGCTGAGCAGCACCCTCGGCCGGGTGTGGGCGCCGGCGCTCTACACCTTCCTCGCGATGAACTGGGGCGCCGCCGGCTGGCTGGTGATCGCCGGCATCATCGTCGTGGCGACGATCGGCGTACACCCCTCGACGCGGCTGGCACGGCGGTTCCTCGAGCAGCACGTCCCCGCCGACGTGCTGGCCGACGCCCGGGCCTCCAGCCACGGCGCCGAGGAGGGGCTCGCCGTCGGGCCGCCCTCGCTCATCGACCCCGACGAGTCGAGGTCCGGGTCCCGCGGCGGCTCGATCCGCTAGCCATGCCCTTGACACAATGAGGCCATGAGCTGGGCGACGTGTTACCACGGGCACCGACACTGGGGCGCGCGTGGCGCCGCCGGGCTGATGCTCGCCGACCGCGGTCGGGTCCTGCTCCAGCTCCGGGCGCACTGGACGCACCAGGGCGGCACCTGGTCGATCCCCGGTGGCGCCCGGGAGCGTGGGGAGTCGGCCGTCCAGGCGGCGCTGCGCGAGGCGCGCGAGGAGGTCGGCATCGCGGCCGACGCCGTACGCGTCCAAGGCACGCACGTGGCGAGCTGCGGGGGCTGGGACTACACGACCGTGCTCGCCGCCCCGATCGGCACCGTGCGGGTGCGCAACCTCGCGGAGACCGAGCGGCACGCGTGGGTCCCGGCGGACGAGGTCCTCGCGCTGCCGCTGCACCCGGCGTTCAGCCGGGCCTGGCTGGCGGAGCCGTCACAGCTGCGCGACTTCGCCGCGTCGGCCTGAGCGGATCGTCGGCTCTCCGATTCCTTGAGGAACTCTTGAGCCGATTCCCTCCCGAACGGCGCGTCCCGCGGGTTATCGTTCTCTCGAACCGCCGGGGACCCGAGACCCCGGCGGTTCGCTCCATTTCGGGGTACGGCGTACGCCGGCCGGGAGTCGCCGCGGGGTCGCGACTCGCTAGGCGAACCACACCTCGTCGCACGAGTCGCACTCGTAGCGGCTGACGGACACACCTTCGTCGAACTCCACGCCGCGCAGCTGCCAGGTGTGGCTCGCATCGTGGGTGGAGCGGGTCGAGGGGGAGGGCTCTGGCACGGATCGTGCGAAGGCTGCGCTCATGCTCTGGCTCCTGTGTCCCCTGGTGATCGGGTGTCCGTTCCCGATCGCGCCACCATTCATGCCTGGTGGTCATGCCTGGTGGCGACCCGAGAGAGGACTTCCTGCATGGAAACACGGCGACGGGGCGCGATGGAAGACCCACGTGCTCGCGCGTGTCGGCGGCGTCTCGCCTCTACGGTCTCTCCCATGGCGTCTGTCAGGCAGTTCCAGGTCACCTTCGACTGTGCAGAGCCGGAGCGCGTCGCCCGGTTCTGGTGCGCGGTGCTGGGGTACGTCGTACCCCCACCTCCGGACGGGTTCGCCTCGTGGGAGGACTTCGACCGGTCGCTGCCGGCCGAGCGCCAGGGTTCGGCGTTCGCCTGCGTCGACCCCACGGGGGTGGGCCCGCGGCTCTTCTTCCAGCGCGTCCCGGAGGGCAAGGTCGCCAAGAACCGGCTGCACCTCGACGTGCGCATCGGCACCGGGCTCGAGGGCGAGGAGCGCCTGGCCGTGCTCGAGGCCGAGTGCGCCCGACTGCTCGAGCTCGGCGCCCACCGGGTGCGGCTGCTGCGGGCCGACGGCTTCAACGAGTCGTGCCTGGTGATGCAGGACGTCGAGGGCAACGAGTTCTGCCTCGACTGAGTGGGCTCGCGCCGCGTGGACTCATGCGCGCCGGCCCGTAGCCCTGGATTTTCACCCGCCCGTTGAGTTCTCCCTTGCTACCCCTGACGCCACTGGACGGCGGTGCCGTCACCACCTTCGTAGGTGTCGTCGTTGTCGAACTGGACGAGGTCGACTGGGGCTGCGCCGCTAGGGGTGACGTAGGCCTTGCACGACGAGATCGAGGCGCCCACGGCGACGTTGATGGGGAAGTTGACCTCCTGGCACGGGGGGAACCGCTTGGACAGCACGAGCTCACCGACCTGCTTGTCGCCGGCCCAGGCGCTGAGGTAGTGGCTCATGTCCATGCCGTAGGCGTCACCGGAGACGACCGTCATCTCGTAGTTGACGTAGTAGGAGGTCTTCTCGTCGGCATCAGCCAGACCGGTGTCCTTCAGGTCCTGTGACCTCCCCTGGACGATGCTGGTCACGGTCAGCTTGATGGTGGTCCCTGCGCGATCACCGAGATCACGCCATGTGACTGCGGGTCCGGTCAGACGTTCCGGGAGTGCTGCATGGCTGTCATTCCGGTCATTCCGGCCATGAGCACCACTCAAGGCCGATGACCCTCACGACGCTCGAAGGTCTCGCAAGTGGCGACTTCTGGCTGCAACCTCTCATCGGGTTTCCAGGTGAGGAGAGCGGCACTCTGTCTCGGAACTAGCGGGTCTTGAAGGTGAGCGACGCGTCCGACGCGTTCTCCCGGTAGTAGCTGAGGGCCATGGTGCCGCCGGGCTTCGCACCCGGGAACATGGCCGAGAAGTTGGCGATGGAGCGGGGCGCCAGGTCATACGGGCCTGCGATGTTCGCGGCTTGCGACTGGCGGCCGTCGGGACTGCGGTACGTGGCCGAGATGATGCTGACCGGATCGGCTGTGGTGCGGAGCTGGAACGTGATGAGCAAGTTGTTGTCGGCTGCCGTCACGTAGGAGGTCGCGAACTTGCCTGAGACCCCATACGCGGTGCCTGACACGAACGTTCCGTTTCCGACGGAGATGCGCTTTTCGAGTTGCAGCCCGTTAATGGTGAAGTCAACGATCTTCCCGTCCGCGCCCTCGATGTCGGCGTAGAGGTAGCAGACGGGGTCCGCAGCGTCACCGGCATAGCAGGCTTGGTATCCGCCCTTCTTCGAGGTGACGCCAACGAGGTCCGATACGGTCGGGTAGCCGCCGTCGATGTTCGCGTTCTCGCCGGTGACCTGATAGATCAGGTAGGCCTCTGCCAGTGAACCCTTCTTGGTGAGTTTCATGGCCCTTTCAAGCGTCGCCACGTTGGAGCTGGCGACAGCGTCGATGTAGGCGCGCACGTCGTTGTCGCTGGGGAGGTCGGGTTCCTCCGATACTTCCGGAGTTGAGGCCTCGCCCGGAGCCTCTGGGCTCTGCCCGACCTGCGTCACGGTCGAGTCGCCATCGGCTGGCTGCACGTCTGAACCTCCGCAGCCCGTAAGCAGCATGGCGCTGAGCAAAAGCGGGACGGCTATCCAAGAAGGCATGTGGAGACGCTAGCCCCAGCGCAGCGCCATGTCAGGGGAAACGTGACAGTGCTGGAATCGCCCGGACGCTGGCCGCGTGGATGTGCCCAGGAGTCGCACAGACCCGTCTCAAGTGGTTCCATGCAAGTCATGGACGTGGACTCAGTATCCAAGATCGCACTGGCTGTGGTTTCACTAGCTGCCGCCATCCTTCAGTTCCTGCGTGCCCGTGGTGGTAGGCGCGCTCAGATCCTCAGTGACATCGAGCTCTATAAGGCGCTGCCGGACTCGAGTAGTGCCAAGCGCGAGCTCCTGGAGCTCATCGATGGGGCCATCAAGGCGCTCATCAGCGAAGAGACCGAAAAGCGGCGCGACCCGACGGGAATCGGATTGGCGATCTCTTTCCTTTTACTCGGCCCGCTTGCCATCGCGTGGGGCATCAACGGTGACGGCTGGTGGAACGTGCTGATCCTGGTCGGAGCGGTCGTCCTGCTCTTTGGCATCGTCGGGCTATCCGAGTCTGCAACTCTGAAAGCGCGGGACGAGAAGGGCAATGCCATCAAGACGGGCTAGTCCCGACTTGGGTCACGCCGCCTTGTGGATCCCGAAGCCCCGCGAGCGCCGGACGTCGAGCACCTCGTCGTCGGCCACTGATGCCCCGGCGACGTGGGCATGCAGACCCGGCTCGACGACGGGACGTGGCAGCTCGAGGTGGCATACCGGCTGCCCGGCGAGCACTCCTCGCGCGTCGACACGTTCACTGTCCACGGCTGCGGGAACATCGGAGCGAGAGATGCGGTTCTACTCACCGAGGGAGTGGGCGCGGAGACTTGAATTACAAGCGTGTTCGCGTCTAACCTGCGGCTAAAGCCCCCCGTCGTCCGGACCAATGGTCTGCACGGCGGGGTTTTTTCTTTGTAGTGTGCGCGGCGTGGTTGATCCCGCTCACGTCACAGTCTTCTTGGACTGGCAGAACGTCTACAACCATGCTCGCGAGGCGTTCCACACGAGCGGAGAGCATCACACCAAGGGCCAAGTGGATCCGGTAGACCTTGCTGAGGTGCTGACCGCCCGCATTGAGAGCGGCAAGTTGACCGCGATCCGCATCTACCGCGGCATGCCGGACAACGCCTACGACCCCCATGGGTACGCCGCCGCGCGACGACAACAGACCGCGTGGCAAAGGGATCCACGGGTCATCGTGACCAACCGGAACCTGCGCTACCCGGACGGCTACATTCACCGGCGGTCACCTGTGGCTGAGGTGAAGGAAAAGGGCATCGATGTTGCCCTAGCCTTAGATCTGGTCACCATGGCCACCGATGGAGCGTATGACCTGGCCATCTTGATGAGCTGCGACCACGACTTGGCCCCGGCCGTGGAACGCGTTGTGGCTCGCCGGGCGACCCGCGGCGAGGGTCCTGAAGTTGCAGTGGCCAGTTGGAAGAAGAACCTCGGCAAGTCCCCACGGATGTGGCTTACGAGAGGCAACGTCTTCTGCCACTGGCTAGATCAGCAGGACTACTGGGGTATGACCGACGAGCGCAACT
>JAOPXF010000436.1 GCA_025965295.1 Nocardioides sp. | reverse complement strand
TCGGCGCCGACGACCCCGACGGCATGCTGCGCCACACCGAGGAGTGCCGCCAGCGGGGCTACCCGTTCATCGCCGACCCCAGCCAGCAGCTGGCCTTCGGCGAGGGCGACCTGATCCGCAAGCTGATCGACGGGGCGGCGTACCTCTTCTCCAACGAGTACGAGTCGCACATGATCGAGTCCAAGACCGGCTGGTCGGCCGACGAGATCCTGTCCCGGGTCGGCACCCAGGTCACGACGCTCGGCGCCCAGGGCGTGCGCATCACGGCCGCCGGCCGCGAGACCATCGAGCTGCCCGCGGCCAAGAACGTCACCGCGCTCGAGCCGACCGGTGTCGGCGACGCCTTCCGGGCCGGGTTCCTCGGCGCCCTCACCTGGGGTGTGGGCCACGAGCGTGCCGCCCAGGTCGGCTGCGTCCTCGCGGCGTACGTCGTCGAGACGGTCGGCACCCAGGAGTACTCCTTCACGCCCGCCGAGTTCCTCGCGCGGGTCGAGGAGTCGTACGGCGCCGAGGCGGCCGCCGACGTGGCGCCGCACCTGGGCGCGCTGCCGAGCTAGCTCAGGCGCCGCACCACGTAGCGCGGGACGCCGTCGTCGGCGGTCTCCTCGCCGACGTACTCCTGCTCCCGCATGCGGCACCAGGCCGGCACGTCGACCCGCGCCGCCGCGTCCGTCGCGACGACCGCGATCGTCGCGCCGACCGGGACGTCGCCCAGACGCCGGGCCAGCTCGATGACCGGCAGCGGGCAGAGCAGGCCGCGGCAGTCCAGCTCGAGCTCTGGGGTGCTCGTGCTCATATGCCGGCCTCGGCGCGGATCGAGCGCACCACCTCGGGGAGCGCCCGCAGGAACCCGTCGACCTCCGCCTGCGTGGTGTCGCGGGTCAGCGAGAGGCGGACGTTGCCGTGGGTGAGCACGCCCATCGCGGCGAGCACGTGGCTGGGCTCGAGCGTCGAGGCCGTGCAGGCCGAGCCGCTGGCGACGCCGTAGCCGCGCCGGTCCAGCTCGTGGACCAGCGCCTCGCCGTCGACGTAGAGGCAGGAGAACGTCACGAGGTGGGGGAGCCGCTCGACGGGGTCGCCGACCACCTCGACGTCGGGGATCGAGGCGACCGACGCCCGGATCCGGTCGACCAGGGCGGCCTGTCGGCCGTTCACCTCGTCGCGCTCGGCGACGACGGCCTGGAGGGCAGCGGCCGCGGCGAGCGCTGCGGGCACGTTGGGGAAGCCGAGCGACGCCTCGTCCAGGTCGTCGCCGCCGGGGAAGGGGTTGCCCCAGCGTGCGCCCTTGCGGACCAGCAGCACCCCGACGCCGGCCGGGCCGCCCCACTTGTGGGCGGAGCCCGCCGCGGCGCTCCAGCCCTCGGGGAGGGGGAGGCGCCCCATCGAGGCGCACGCATCCATGAAGAGCGGTACGTCGCCCAGCCGGGCCGCCACCTCGGTGACCGGTTGGGTCGTGCCGACCTCGTGGTTGGCCGACTGGAGGGCGACGACCGCCACGCCGGGAGCCCGGGCGGCCTCGCCGAAGGCGGCGGCCGGCACGCGACCCCGCGGGTCCACGGGGACGACGACGCTCTCCCCCTCGTGCCAGCGGGTGGCGTGCAGCACCGCCGAGTGCTCCACCGCCGAGTGGACGACCACCGAGCCCGCCCGTGACCGGGCGCGGGCCACCCCGAGCAGCCCGCGGTGGACGGCGTCGGTGCCGGACGGCGTGAAGAAGACCTCGTCGGGACGGACGGTGAGGCACTCGGCGACCACGGCGCGGGCGTTGTCGAGCAGCAGCCGGGCCGACCGCGCGGCGCGGTGCAGGCGCCGGGGATCGGCGTACCCCTGGTCGAGCGCGGCCAGCAGGGTCTGGCGAGCGGCGGGGTGCAGGGGCTCGGACGAGGCGCGGTCGAGGTAGACCGGGGGAGCGGGCGGGGAGCCGGGACCGGGCTGACCCGAGGCATTTGTCACATGCCGAACGTACCGGGTGCCCCACCCCCTCATCGGCCGGGTGATTCGGATAGTCTGCGACGTGATCGTGACCGCCCAAGAGAGAGGCTCGTTCGTGAGTCTGCAGCTCCCCACGCGCGCGGCCGGGACCCTTCGCCGGGTCTCCCTGCTGGCCGCCCTGGGCACCACCCTGGTACTCCTGTCTGGTTGCTCCTCCGAGTCCCAGGGCGAATGGAAGCGCCTGGCGATGCCCGACCCGGCCTCGACCCAGGGCGAGCACATCCTGAGCCTGTGGCAGGGAGCCTGGATCGCCGCGCTCATCACCGGTGGCGTGGTGTGGGGCCTGATCTTCTGGGTCGTGGTCCGCTACCGCCGCCGCAGCGACGACGAGATCCCGATCCAGACGCGCTACAACCTGCCGCTCGAGATCTTCTACACGGTCGCCCCGATCATGATGGTGATCGTGTTCTTCCAGCACACGGTGCAGGTGCAGAACGCCGTCCTCGACGACGACCTGCCGGTCGACAACACCATCGAGGTCACCGGCCAGCAGTGGCAGTGGACCTTCAACTACGGCATCGGCGAGCGCGACGACGCGGCCGACCAGGAAGCGTCCGACGAGGACTACCCCTACAGCAGCTACGTCTACGAGGTCGGCACTGGCTCCTACCGGCCCACCCTCTACCTCCCGGTCGACGAGACGACCCGCTTCAACCTCCACTCGCCCGACGTGATCCACGACTTCGGCGTGCCGGCGTTCCTCATGAAGATGGATGTCATCCCCGGTCGGGTGAACCACTACGAGATCACCCCGACGGCCATCGGCTCCTACCAGGGCAAGTGCTACGAGCTCTGCGGC
The DNA here is from genome assembly GCA_025965295.1 of Nocardioides sp. Classification (GTDB taxonomy): domain Bacteria; phylum Actinomycetota; class Actinomycetes; order Propionibacteriales; family Nocardioidaceae; genus Nocardioides. Next base: position 1,197 of record JAOPXF010000436.1, on the reverse strand, counting down.
GTCTACCACTCGCGGATGCTGTTCAACGTGGAGGTCGTCAGCCAGGAGGACTACGCCCAGTACCTCCAGGACAAGCAGGACGCCGGCATGGTGTCCGACACCCCGCTGCTCGGCGGATCACAGGCCTCCACGCAGGCCGGACTGGACGGAGGCACGGAGTGACCGCGACAGCCGCACACCCGACGACGACCCTGACCCCTCGCAAGACCCTGGGCACCCAGGTGGTCCGGATCCTCACGACGACCGACCACAAGCTGATCGGCAAGCTCTACCTCGGCACGTCGTTCGCCTGGTTCATGATCGGCGGCATCATGGCGATGCTGATCCGCTCGGAGCTCGCGTTCCCGGGCATGCAGGTCGTCAACGACGAGCTCTACAACCAGCTCTTCACGATGCACGGCACGATCATGCTGCTGCTGTTCGCGACGCCGTTGTTCTTCGGCTTCGGCAACGTGATCATGCCGCTGCAGATCGGCTCCCCGGACGTCGCGTTCCCCCGCCTGAACATGTTCAGCTACTGGCTGTTCCTCTTCGGCGGGATCATCGCCGGCTCCGGCTTCCTCACGCCGCAGGGCGCCGCCGACTTCGGCTGGTTCGCCTACACGCCGCTGTCGGACGCCGTCCGTTCACCGGGTGTCGGTGGCGACCTCTGGATCATGGGTCTGTGGATGGCGGGTCTGGGCACGATCCTCGGTGCCGTCAACTTCATCACCACGATCATCTGCATGCGCGCACCCGGCATGACGATGTTCCGGATGCCGATCTTCGTGTGGAACACGCTGGTCACCAGCCTCCTGGTGCTCATCGCGTTCCCGGTCCTCGCCGGCGCGCTGCTCTCGCTCGAGGCCGACCGACAGCTCGGCGCCCACGTCTTCGACGCGGCCCACGGTGGCGCGATCCTCTGGCAGCACCTGTTCTGGTTCTTCGGGCACCCCGAGGTCTACATCATCGCGCTGCCGTTCTTCGGCATCGTGACCGAGATCCTCCCGGTCTTCAGCCGCAAGCCGATCTTCGGGTACGTCGGCCTGGTCGGCGCCACGCTCGGCATCGCGATCCTCTCGGTCGCCGTGTGGGCCCACCACATGTTCGTCACCGGCGCGGTCGACCTGCCGTTCTTCTCCGGCATGACCTTCCTGATCGCGGTGCCGACAGGGGTGAAGTTCTTCAACTGGATCGGCACGATGTGGGGGGGATCTC
>JAOPXF010000423.1 GCA_025965295.1 Nocardioides sp. | reverse complement strand
CGTGGTCTTCGCGTGGCCGACGCAGTGGCGCACTCCGGAGCGGCGGCACACCTGGCCCCGAGCCGGTGCTGCGATGCTGCTCGCCGGCCTGGCCACGGCCTCGAGTCCGGTGGCCGGCCTCTTCATCGGGCTCGTGGCGGCCGGGCTGTGGCTGCAGGGCCGCCGCCCCGCGGCGTACGCGCTCGGGCTCCCACCGGTGTCCGTCGTGGCACTGTCGGCGTGGCTCTTCCCGTTCTCGGGCCAGCAGCAGATGGGCTTCGGGTCCGTGATCCTGCCCGTGGTCGTCGGCGTGAGCGGCGTCCTGCTCGCACCCCCGTCGTGGCGGACCGTGCGGATCGGCTCGGCGCTGTACGTCGTGGGCGTGCTGGTCGCCTGGGTGGTCCCCTCCCAGATCGGCACCAACGTGACCCGGCTCGGGCTGCTCTTCGGCGGGGTGCTGCTGGTCGCGTTCGCGTCCAGCCGCTCCTGGCCAAGGCTCCCCTCGTTCCGGCCGTCCCGGCTCTCGCGCGTCGGGCGGATCTCGGTCGCGCTGGTGCTCGCGATCGCCACCTCGTCGATCTGGCAGGTCGCCACGGCCGCCCGCGACGCCGTCGACACCCGTCCGGCGCAGGCCTGGACCCTGGACCTCGACCCCCTCGTCCACCAGCTCGAGGTCCGCAACGCCGACCGGGCCCGGGTCGAGGTCGTCCCCGCCGCCAGCCACCGCGAGGCGTCGGCACTCGCGCCGTACGTCAACCTGGCCCGGGGCTGGAACCGCCAGGCCGACACCGAGCGCAACCCGATCTTCTACGAGCCCGGCCTTCTCGACGCTGCGTCCTACCGTGCCTGGCTGGACAGGTGGGCCGTCCACTTCGTCGTGATGTCGACCGGCGCGCCGGACGCTGCGGCGCTCGACGAGGCCCGGCTGGTCGCGGGCGGGCTCCCCTACCTCCACCAGGTGTGGCACGACGACAGCTGGCGGCTCTACGAGGTCACGGAGCCGACCCCGCTCGCCGACCCGCCCGCGGTCGTCGTCAGCTTCGACGCCACCGAGGTCGTCCTCAAGGTCCCCGCCGCCGGCACCGTACTGGTGCGGATCCCGAGCTCGCCGTGGCTCAGCCTCCTCGACGAGGAGGGCAAGCCGGTGGAGGCTCCGCAGTCGACTGACCCGGACATCGCGCCCGTCAACCTGGACGGCTGCCTCAGCGAGGAGGTCCGGCCGACCGCGCCCGACCAGGCCGACGACTCGTGGACGGTGCTGCACGCCCCGCGTGCGGGCACCTACCGGATCGCCGCGCCGTACAAGCTCCCCCGCGGCACGACCTGCCCCGACGAGCTCCTCGACCGGGAGTAGTTCCCGGTCGCCATCGGGCCACGGCCGGGTCGGCAATCGCCCGGACAATTCTCGACGCGCCCTGCGTGGTTGCCTGCAGCCCGGGTACCGAGTAGGGAATGGCGCGCTCCACTCGGGAACGTGCGCTCCGGAAGTCCGGTGTCCACATTGGAGGTCGTGATGAAGGCAATGGTGTACCGCGGGCCGTACCGGGTCCGCGTCGAGGAGAAGCCCCGCCCCAGGCTCGAGCACCCCAACGACGCGATCGTACGCGTCACGCTCGCCGCCATCTGCGGGTCCGACCTGCACCTGTACCACGGGTTGATGCCCGACACCCGGGTCGGCCACACGTTCGGCCACGAGTTCATCGGCGTGGTCGACGAGGTCGGCTCGTCGGTGCAGAACCTGCAGGTCGGCGACCGGGTGATGGTGCCGTTCAACATCTTCTGCGGTTCGTGCTTCTTCTGCGCACGGGGGCTGTACTCGAACTGCCACAACGTCAACCCGAACGCCACCGCCGTCGGCGGCATCTACGGCTACTCGCACACGACCGGTGGCTACGACGGCGGGCAGGCCGAGTTCGTCCGCGTGCCGTTCGCGGACGTCGGGCCCACGAAGATCCCGGACTGGATGTCCGACGAGGACGCCGTGCTGCTCACGGACGCCACCCCGACCGGTTACTTCGGGGCCCAGCTGGGCGACATCGTCGAGGGTGACGTCGTCATCGTCTTCGGCGCCGGCCCGGTGGGGCTGGTCGCGGCCAAGTCGGCGTGGCTGATGGGCGCCGGACGCGTGATCGTCGTCGACCACATGGACTTCCGCCTGGAGAAGGCACGCACCTGGGCCCAGGCGGAGACCTACAACTTCACCGAGTACGACGACATCGTTGTCCACATGAAGGCGATCACCGACAATCTCGGCGCGGACGTCGCCATCGACGCCGTGGGCGCCGAGGCCGACGGCAACTTCCTCCAGCACGTGACCTCGGCCAAGCTGAAGCTCCAGGGCGGGTCGCCGGTCGCCCTCAACTGGGCCATCGACAGCGTGCGCAAGGGTGCCAACATCTCGGTGATCGGCGCCTACGGCCCGCTGTTCAGCGCCGTGAAGTTCGGTGACGCCATGAACAAGGGCTTGACCCTGCGGATGAACCAGTGCCCGGTCAAGCGTCAGTGGCCGCGGCTGTTCGAGCACGTCCGCAACGGATACCTCCGCCCCAGCGAGCTCGTCACCCACCGGGTGCCGCTCGACGACATCGCCGAGGGCTACCACGTCATGTCCGCCAAGCTGGACGGCTGCATCAAGCCGCTCGTCGTCCCATCCGCCGCCTGAGGAGTCCGCCATGCCCCTGACCGCCGCCTACACCAGCCAGAAGCCGCCCCTGGCCGAGCCCGTCGAGCGCCTGCGGGACCGGATCCCGGGTTGGGGCGTCGACCTCGACCCGGCTGACCGACCGTCCTTCCCGCGGGAGAGCCTCGACCTGCGCCCGGAGGGCGCGAACTGGGACCTGCCCGAGCAGCAGCCACATTCCGGCTACCGCGAGCGTTCGATCGAGCACGCCGACCTCACGCCCGTCTTCGGGACCGCCCAGCCGCTGAAGGGCGTCTCCGGCGCCGTCCGCCGGCTGGCGTACGACCGGTACAGCGAGGGCCGGGCCGCTCACTGGCTGCTGCTGATGGCCGGCGACCGGATCGACGTCGTCGGCAGCACCCTGCGCTCGTTCGCGAGCACCCGCCCCGACAACCTGATCGCCGAGACCGGCATCAAGGCCGAGTTCACCCACGGCGGCGCCCGCTCCCGTCTCGGCCATGGTCGCGCCGACCTCCACCACCAGTGGCTGGACCCGTTGATCGTGGCCGGGCCCTGGGTGCTCGCCGGCTTCGGCGCGGTCACCGCCGCACGACGGGTCGCGCGGTTGCGCCGAGCCGGCTGACGCGGCGGGGCCGGGGCCCGGCGGGCTCAGGGGAACAGGCTGACCGTCTCGCCCCGGCCCACGACGCGCAGCTCGCTCCGGAGGCCCCGGCCCCGGCAGGTCGCGAGGAAGTCGCCGAGCGGCGACTTGAACACCCCGTAGTCGTCGTGGTGCACCGGCACCGTCACCCGGGGGGTCAGCAGCTCGAGGAGGTCGGCCCCCTGCCGATCGTCCATCGTCACGGTGAGCCCGAGCAGCCGGGTCCCCCCGAGGTGCACCACGGCGGCGTCCAGCGGGCCGGTGCGCTCGGTGACCTGCGCGAGTGCGGGGTAGTACAGCGTGTCGCCGCTGACGTAGACGCGCACGGTCCGGCTGTCCGGTGACTCCAGCTCCAGCACGCTCCCCATCACCGGCGGCACCAGGGCGCGGGCCAACCCCTTCCCGTGCTGTCCCGGCACGGCTCGCACCGTGAGCCGGTGGCCACCGTCGGCGTACGACGCGGACTCCCAGGTCGACATGCCGGTGGCGTTGCCGAAGCCCCACTGCTGCAGGCGCCTGGCCGCGCTGGGCGTCGACAGCACCGGCAGCTCCCGGTCGAGGCCCGCTCGCGCCCTGCGGTCGAAGTGGTCGCCGTGCAGGTGGGAGAGCAGCACGAGGTCGAGCCCCGGCAGCTCCTCGGGCTGGAGGCTGGGCTCGGTGAGCCGCTTCGACCAGAAGCCCTTGCCGAGGTAGGCGCGCTGACCGCGGTGGAGGAAGTTGGGATCGGTCAGCACCGTGAACGGACCCAGGCGCAGGATCGTCGTGGCGGTGCCGATGAACTCGAGCGACGCAGCAACCATGGGTCCACTCCTCAGTCGGGTCTGCCGGATGATGTCCGGTGCCCGATGAGCGGCGGTCGCAAACCGCGGGCCGGCAGCTACAGGCGGCGGTCCGCGAGCACCGGGAACTCGGCCCTGGCCCGCTCCACCTCGGCGATGTCGAGATCGACTGCCAGGGTCCGCGCCGACTCGTCGGCGGCCACCAGGGTCCGGCCGGTCGGCGAGACCACCTGGCTGCGTCCGCCCATCGCGATGCCGCTGTGCGTGCCGGCGGTGTTGCACTGCACGACGAAGCACTGGTTCTCGATCGCCCGGGCCGTTCCGAGGCGGGTCCAGTGGTTCACGCGCGCGGCCGGCCAGGCGGCCGGGACGACGAGCAGCTCCGCTCCCCCGTCCACGAGCAGCCGGAACATCTCCGGGAAGCGCAGGTCGTAGCAGGTGGCCAGCCCGAGCCTGGCCGACGCGAACTCGGATGGCAGGTCGAGGGTGACGATCTCGTCACCCGGCACCATCAGCAGGGGCTCGCCTCCGCTGAAGCCGAACCGGTGGATCTTGCGGTAGGACGCCAGCAGCTGTCCGTCCGGGCCGAAGACGACGGAGGTGTTCGCGAGGCCGGGTGTCTCGGTCGAGACACGCTCGACGTACGAGCCCGCATGGAGGACCGCCGATGACGCTCGCGCGGCATCCGCCATCGCACGCGCGAAGGGGCCCGCGACCGTCTCGGCGCGCTCCTCCCAGCGGTCGCTCGCGAACCCGCCGTGTGCCCACAGCTCGGGCAGCACGATCAGGTCCGCGTCCCGCTGGTCCGCCACGAGCTGGGCGACCCGATCGATCCGGGCGGGCACGGGCTCGTCGTCGCCGTAGGCGACCTGCAGCACGCGGAGCCGGATCCGGCCCTCCGTCGTCTCCTGACCCATCGGCTCCTCAGTCCCGCAGGGCCATGGCCATGGGCCGCAGCGGGGCGCCGGAGGCGCCGCGCAGCCGGATCGGGGCGGCGATCAGGCAGAACTCGCGCACACCGTCGCGGGCCAGCTCCTCGAGGTTGACCAGCTCGATCATCGGGACGCCCGCCTCGGCGAGGAAGTGGCAGTGACCGGGCAGCCAATTGTCCTCGTGCTGCGAGGGCCCCACCTCGACGCACTCCTGGTCGGCGGCGACCGCGATGATCCCCTGCGACGTCAGCCAGCGTCCGGCCTCCAGGGAGAGCCCGGGAGGGTCGCCGAGCACCTTCGACCCGTCGGGCCAGAATGCCATCCGCCCGGTCCGGATCATCGGCACGTCACCCTCCTGGAGGGTCAGGCCGGCCATCGCCAGCGCCTCCTGGCAGTCCTCGACGGTGATCGCGTACGACGGTGGCAGGCACTCGACGCCCTTGAGCGTGGCGACGTCGATCAGGACACCCCGCGCGACGATCGGCGGGATCTGCTCGGCGCCGCCCTTGGTCCAGCCGCGGCTGCCGAGGTTCTCCTCCGGCGTGAAGTTGTTGTAGATCTTCCCGTCGACCCCGAAGTGGTTCAGCGCGTCGATGTGGGTGCCCGTGTGGGTGTACATGAAGACCACGTCACCGGAGTAGCAGACCCGCCGGTTGACGTCCTCGCCGACACCGTTGAGGTTGTCGACGACCGTGCCGCCGGGGGTGTGACTCATGTACATCTGGTAGCTCGGGTCGCCCGCGGCCTGGAAGCTCGGCATCCCGACGAAGTAGTCGATGCTCAGGTCGTAGACCGTGGAGGCGTCGGCCCGCGACATGATCGCGGCCTGGGAGGCCGGGGTCATCAGGTTGAGGGCGCCGAGCTGGTCGTCCGGCCCCCACGGGCTGGTCGCGACCTCGATGCCGGCGACCCGGGAGCCGTCCGCAACGGCGGTCACGCGTCGACCTCGAAGTCGACCACGACGCGGCCCGAGACCATCGGCAGCAGCTGGTCCACGATCTCCATGTGGAAGGGGGCCGTGGAGTAGCGCTCGAGGTCGTCCCAGGACGCGAAGTCGGTGATCAGGGCACCGTCCCACGGGTCGCCGTTCTCGTTGGGCTCGCCCACGTGCTTGCCGACGCTCCAGCTGACGATGAAGTCCATCTCGTCCGACAGCCGGTTGAGCAGTTCGATGATCTTGTCGTTGTCGTGGCCCGGGGCCACCTGCCAGGCGAATACGTGGCGGATCATGGGGGTATCTCCTCAGTTGTGACGGGTTGTCGGATGATCGAACGGGGATGGATCAGACGTCGAGGACGAGCCGCGGCGTCCGTGCTCGAGACACGCAGGGAAAGATGACGGAGTCCGCGGCGTGCTCCTCGGGGCTGAGCACGGTGTCCAGGTGGACGGCCTCGCCCTCGAGCACGTCGAGCTCACAGCTGCCGCAGGTGCCCTGCATGCACTCGTAGTTCAGGTCGAGGTCGGCCCGCATCAGGGCGTCGAGCATCGACTCCTCGGCGGCGACGTGCACGGTGACGTCGGAGTCGGCGCAGTACACCTCGAAGCTGGTCCGCACCATGCCGTCGGGCAGGGGTCGGGCACCGAAGCGCTCGACGTGCAGGGCCACACCGGGGCGACCCGAGCACTCACGCTCCACCGCGGCGATGAGCGCCTCCGGCCCGCAGCAGTAGACCGCGGTGCCGGGCGCGACGTCCAGGATCGAGGCCAGGTCGAGCAGGCCGTCCTGGTCCTCCGGGCTGACGCGCACCCGCGATCCGTACGCCGCCAGCTCGCTGCCGAAGGCCATCGAGGCCCGGCTGCGGCCGCCGTACACCAGCTGCCACTCGCGGCCACGGGACTCGGCGTCAGCGATCATCGGCAGCAGCGGTGTGATGCCGATGCCGCCGGCGACGAACAGGTAACGGTCGGCCTCGACGAGCGGGAAGTTGTTGCGCGGGCCCCGGACCGCGACGTGGTGGCCCGGGGTCAGCTCGCGGTGGATGAAGTCCGAGCACCCTCGCCCGCGCGCCTCGCGGAGGACCCCGATGCGGTAGCAGCTCCGGTCATCGGGGTCCCCGCACAGCGAGTACTGACGGGTCAGGCCCGGGAGGCAGAAGTCGATGTGCGCCCCCGGCTCCCAGGCCGGGAGCTCCCGGCCGGCTGCGTCCACGAGCCGCACGGAGACCACGCAGTCGGACTCCGCGTGGACGCGGTCCACGACCAGCTCGAGCTCGCCCGCCTTGAGTGGCGCGGGCTCGAGCCGTGCAGGGGTTGGTGTCAGGCTCACGTGTCTTCTCCCACTAGCAGTGCGTTGACGGGTCGGACCTCAGCCGACGACGAAGCCGCCGTCGACCGGGATCGCGGTGCCGGTGACGAAGGAGGCTGCCGGCGACCCGAGCCAACGGATCACCTGGGCGACCTCGTCGGACTCACCGACTCGTCCCATCGGGACGCTCTCCTCGACCTCGCGCCGCATGGCCTCGCCCTGGGGACCCGCCTCGGCCGCGATCCTCCGCAGCAACGGGGTGTCGATGGGGCCCGGGCAGACGGCGTTGACCCGGATGCCCCGCTGCGCGTAGTCCAGGGCGGCGGACTTCGTGAGCCCGACGACCCCGTGCTTGCTCGCGACGTACGCCGGGATGCGGGGCTTGCCGACCAGACCGAAGTTGGAGGCCAGGTTGATGACCGACCCCCCGCCGCCGGCCAGCATGGCGTTGATCTCCGCGCGCATGCACACGAAGGT
>JAOPXF010000377.1 GCA_025965295.1 Nocardioides sp. | reverse complement strand
CCACCCGCTGCTGTCGCTGCCGACCGGCTCGTACCTGCCGACCCTGGCCGCGAACTTCACCGCCAAACTGATGCGCAACCTCTGGACGCACTCGGTGATCATGTGCGGCCACTTCCCCGAGGGTGTCGAGACCTTCGAGCGCAGTTCGATCGAGGGCGAGACCCGCGGCGAGTGGTACCTCCGTCAGATGCTCGGCTCCGCCAACATCTCCGGCGGGAAGGCGCTGCACTTCATGACCGGCAACCTGTCGCACCAGATCGAGCACCACCTCTTCCCGGACCTGCCGAGCAACCGGTACGCCGAGATCGCGCCGAAGGTGAAGGACCTCTTCCAGCGCTACGGCCTGAGCTACCACGAGGCGTCGCTGCCCAAGCAGGTCTACTCGGCCTGGCACAAGGTGGTCCGGCTGTCGCTGCCCAACGGGTTCCTCGCCGAGACCACGCCGAAGAACGCGCCCCAGCAGCTGGCCAAGCTCTGGAAGATGACCACCGGCGGCCCCAAGGTCCGCCGCGCCATCGAGGCCCGCACCAAGCAGGAGGCCCGCCGCCGCGAGGCGGCTGCCGCCTGACGCCGCGATAGTCCGTGACGAAATCGGCCTCATCCACACCGGATGGGGCCGATTTCGTCACGGACTATGCCGACGCCAGCAGCTCGACGACCCCGACCAGGTCGCCGACGACCGACGTCGCGCCGGCGTCGAGGAGCTCCTGGCGGGGGTGGGTGGTGTCGATGCCGATGACGTCGCCGACCCCGGCGGCCACGGCCGCCCGGACGCCGGCGGGGGAGTCCTCGACGGCCCACGTCTGCGCGGGTGACACGCCCAGCCGGGTGCAGGCGAGCTCGTAGCCCGCGGGGTCCGGCTTGCCGTCGACCACGTCCTGCGCGGTCACGACGACCTCGACCAGGTGCAGCACGTCGAGCGCCTCGCCGACGGCGCGGTCCACCCAGGCCGGTCCGGCCGAGGTGACCACGGCCAGGCGCACGCCGTACCGCCCGGCCGTCTCGACGAGCGCGAGGGCGCCGTGGATCGGGTCCGGGTCGTCGCCGGCGTGCACGAACCCCATCACCTCGGCGGCGAGCGCCTCCGCGTCGTGGCCCTCCCACGGGCCGGGCTCCACGGCGAAGACGTCCTCGGCCCGCCGGCCGGTGAACAGCGCCAGGTCGGGTGCCGCCCAGCCGCGCTCGGTGAAGAACGCGCGGTAGGCCGCCCGATGGATCGGCTCGGAGTCGACCAGGGTGCCGTCCAGGTCCAGCAGCAGCGCCGCGGGCCTCACGGGGTCACGGTGAAGAGCAGGTCGCCGGTCGCGACGACCGTGCCGGCCGCGGGTGCGGGGACCGATCCCTTGGGCCGGTCCATCGCCACCACCGGCACGACCGTCGACATATCGTCCCCGGTCACCGTGGACGGGTCCCAGCGCACCATCGGGTCGCCGGCCGCGACCGTGCTGCCCTGCTCGACGAGTACGTCGAAGCCGCGGCCCTCGAGGCGCACGGTGTTGATGCCGAGGTGCACGAGCACGCCGACCCCGTCGGCGCCCAGCACCACGAACGCGTGCGGGTGCACCTTGACGACCTTCCCGGCGATCGGGGACATGACGGTGACCTCCCCGGGGTCGGGGTCGATCGCGACGCCGGGGCCGACCATCTCGGCCGCGAAGACCGGATCGGGCACCTCGGAGACCGCGATCACCCGTCCCGGGCAGGGTGCGAGGACGTCGGTCACATCAGGTCCTCGATGTCCTCGGCCAGGTTGTCGGCCTCCGGTCCCACCACGACCTGCACGACGTTGCCCGACTGCATGACGCCGTGGGCGCCGGCGGCCTTGAGGGCCTTCTCGTCGACCAGCGTGCCGTCCTTGACCTCGGTGCGCAGGCGGGTGATGCAGGGCTCGATCTCGACGATGTTGTCCGCACCGCCGAGTCCGGCGAGGATCTGCTCGGCCTTGCTGCTCATGCTGTTCTCCTTCGTGGTGGGCCGTGGTGGGCCGGACCTGTGTCCGGTCACGAGTGTGGGTCGGTCCGGGTGACCTTGGCCAGGGCCCGGGGCGCGTCGGGGTCGAGGCCGAGCTCGCGAGCAAGCGCCTCGACGACGAGCTGGGCGGGCACGATCGCGCCGAGGGGGGCGACGGCCTCCGGCAGGTCCGGACCTGCGACGTGCACGGCGCAGGCGCCGGCGAACGACGCGTCGCCGCCGATCCCGACGACCGTGGCGCCCCGGGCGGCCAGGTCGCCGGCCAGCTCGACCAGGGGCGCCAAGAGCGGCCCGTCGGCTGCGGCGACGAGCAGCGCGGTCATTCCCTCGGTCACCACCGAGATCGGTCCGTGCCGCAGGTCGGCGTACGAGTAGCCCCGCACCGGCCGCAGGCAGGTCTCCTCGAGCTTGAGCGCGGTCTCCAGCGCGGTGCCCATCATCAGCCCGCGTCCCGACACCACGGCGTACGACGCGTCGCGCAGCGCGGCGACCGCGTCGCCGACCGGGGTGGCCAGCAGCCGCTCGACCTCGCCGGCCACCCGCGCGAGCTCGGGGTCCAGGGACGCCGGGTCCGGGGCCAGGGCGGTGCCGAGCACCGCCATCGCGACCAGCTGGGCCAGGTAGGTCTTGGTCGCCGGCACCGCGACCTCGGGCCCGGCCTCGGTGACCAGCGCGAGGTCCGCCTCGGTCACCAGCGGCGACCCCGCGACGTTCGCGACCGCGATCGTGGCGGCGCCGCACTCCCGAGCCCAGGCCTGGGTCTCCACGATCTCCTCGGTGGCGCCGGACTGCGAGACGCACACGACCAGGGTGTCGGTGAGGTCGAGGCGCGAGCGGTAGTGCGTGGCCACGCTGGGGGAGGCCAGGCTGCCCGGCACCCCGGCGTGCGTCTCGAGCAGGTAGCGGCCGTAGACCGCGGCGTTGTCGGAGGACCCACGCGCCGCGAACAGCACGCGGCGGCGACCCGCGGCCAGCGACCGGATGTCGCCGCGGCGCTCGGTGAGCGCGGCCAGCGTGCGCCGCACCGTCTCCGGCTGCTCGGCGATCTCGCGGGCCATCCGGGTGGTCATCGCGTTCTCCTCCAGGACCCTTGACAACCCGAGAGCGGACGGTCCATGCTCTGGCAACTGGTCCGGACCAGACCGTACCAGTGGATCGTACGGACGTCGAGAGGTCACCAGTGCCGAAGAACCGCCCCGACCGGGTCATCACCGACGGACCCCGGCCCAAGCACGCGCAGCTGAGCGACGTGCTGGCCGACCTCGCCGTGCACGAGCTCGGGCCGGACGCCGCGATCCCCTCCGAGCGCGACCTGATGACGACCTACGACGTGTCCCGCGCGACCGTCCGCAAGGCGATCGAGAGCCTGATCGCCGACGGGCTGCTGCACCGGATCCACGGCAAGGGCACGTTCGTCGCGACCCCACGTCTGGAGAGCCGCCTGCACCTGGCCTCGTTCAGCCAGGACATGCGGCGCCGCGGGCTCACGCCGTCGACCCGGCTGCTGTCGGTCGAGCTCGACGAGCCGCCCGCCGACGTCGCCAAGGCACTCGACCTCAGCGCGGACGGAACCGCCTGGCGCGTCGACCGGGTCCGGCTCGCCGACGGCGAGCCGATCGCGCTCGAGAACGGCTGGTACCCCAAGCGGCTGCTCCCCGGCCTCGACCGGCACGACCTGGGCGGCTCGCTCTACGAGCTGTTCGCCGACGTCTACGACCTCACGATCGAGACCGCGGAGCAGACGCTCTGGGGCGAGACCGCCGACACCACCACGGCGAAGCGTCTCGACGCGCCCGTCCACACGCCCCTGCTCGTCTTCCGGCGCATCTCCTACAGCGCCGGCCGTCCGCTGGAGTACGTCGTCTCGCGCTACCGCGGCGACCGCTCCCAGCTCCACATGTCCCTGGGTCGCGACGATCTCGGCCCGAGCAGCACCTCGGAAGGGAAGCACCCGTGAGCACAGCAGACGCGTCCGCGGACGCCACCAGCAAGCGGCGCGGCCTCAACCTCGCGCCGGTCCAGAAGTTCGGCCGCAGCCTGATGCTGCCGATCGCCGCCCTGCCCGTCGCCGCGCTGCTGCTGCGGCTGGGTAAGCCCGACCTGCTCGGGGCCGAGGGCCTCGGCTGGGACCACGTCGCGGCGATCCTCGAGGCCGGCGGCAACGCCCTGTTCTTCAACCTGCCGCTGATCTTCGCGGTCGGCGTCGCGATCGGCATGGCCCGCAAGGCCGACGGCTCCACCGCGCTGGCCGCCGTCGTGGGCTACGTGGTCTTCAAGGCGGTCGGCGACGCGATGACGCCCTTCGTCGTGGACGGCGCCACGTCCGAACAGGCCCAGCTGGGCCAGGGCGGCATCGCCTACGGCGTGCTCGGCGGCATCGTGATGGGCCTGATCTCGGCGTACCTCTGGCAGCGCTACCACCGGATCGCGCTGCCGCCGTACCTCGCGTTCTTCGGCGGCCGTCGGTTCGTCCCGATCATCACCTCGCTCGTGGCGATCGTGGTCTCGGTGCTGATGAGCCTGGTCTACCCGGTCTTCAACACGGGCATCACCAACCTCGGCGAGTGGGTCACCAACAACGACGTGCTGGGCGGCTTCGTCTACGGCACGCTCAACCGGCTGCTGATCCCGCTCGGCCTGCACCACATCCTCAACAACCCGCCGTGGTTGCTCTTCGGCTCGTACGAGGGCTCTGGCGGCGTCGTGCACGGGGACATCCCGCGCTTCCTGGCCGGCGACCCGACGGCCGGAGCGTTCATGACCGGCTTCTTCCCGATCATGATGTTCGCGCTGCCCGCGGCAGCGCTGGCGATCTGGCACGAGGCCAAGCCGCAGCACAAGAAGGCCGTCGGCGGCATCATGCTCTCCGCCGCCCTCTGCTCGTTCCTGACCGGCGTGACCGAGCCACTCGAGTTCGCGTTCATGTTCGTGGCCTGGCCTCTCTACGTCCTGCACGCGGTGCTGACCGGCACCTCGCTGGCCCTGGTCAACGCGCTCGGGATCAAGGACGGCTTCGGCTTCTCGGCCGGGTTCTTCGACTACGCCCTCAACTTCAACATCGCGACGAGACCGCTCTGGCTGATCGTGATCGGGCTGGGCTACGCCGTCGTCTACTACTTCTCGTTCCGGTTCGTGATCCGCTGGTTCAACCTGCGCACGCCCGGCCGCGAGGAGGACGACGAGGAGTCCCTCGTCGAAGCCGACACGAGCGCCTGAGCGTGCTGCTGTCTGCTGGCCGGGTCGTCACCCCGGCGCGGGTCTTCGCGCCGGGGTGGGTGCAGGTCGAGGGCGAGCGGATCGCCGGGGTCGGCCCGGGGGATCCCGACCGGACGCCCGACCTCGACCTGCCCGACGCCACCGTCGTGCCGGGGTTCGTCGACGCGCACGCCCACGGGGGTGGCGGGGCGTCGTTCGACTCCGGCTCGGCGGAGGAGGCGGCGGCCGTGACCCGCGCGCACCTCGCCCACGGCACGACGTCGATGATGGCGAGCCTGGTGACCGCCGCGCCGGAGACGCTGCTCCGGTCGGTCGCGGAGCTCTCCGCAGCCGCCGAGGACGGCGTCATCGCCGGCATCCACCTCGAGGGGCCGTGGCTGAGCCCGCGGCGGGCCGGCGCCCACGACCCCGACCTGCTGACCGACCCCGACCCCCGGCAGATCGAGGAGCTGCTGGCGGCGGGCCAGGGGCACGTGCGGATGGTGACGCTCGCCCCCGAGCTGCCCGGCGGCCTGGACGCGATCCGCCAGCTCACCGCGGCCGGCGTGGTGGCGGCCATCGGCCACACGGAGGCGACGTACGACGTGGCGCGCGCGGCTCTGGACGCCGGGGCCGGTGTCGGGACGCACCTCTTCAACGCGATGCGCCCGCTGCACCACCGCGAGCCCGGCCCGGTGGCGGCGCTGCTCGAGCACCCGGACGCCTACGTCGAGCTGATCGCCGACGGCGTGCACGTGCACCCGGCCGCGCTGCGGCTCGCGGCGCAGGCCAAGCCGCACCTGACGGTGCTGGTCACCGACGCGATGGCGGCCGCGGCCGCCCAGGACGGCGACTACCGCCTCGGCCGGATGACCGTCACCGTCCGCGACGGGGTGGCCCGGCTCAGCGAGGGCGGCGCGATCGCGGGCTCCACGCTGACGATGGCGGCCGCGGTGCGGTACGCCGTGCAGGTCGCCGGGCTGCCGATCGAGGACGTCGTGCGCGCGGCCACCGCCTCGCCCGCGGCGATGCTGGGCCTGGAGCGGGTCGGCGCGCTGCGGCCCGGCTACCGGGCCGACCTGGTCGTGCTCGACGCCGACCTGGCGGTGCGGCGGGTGCTGCACCGGGGCGCGTGGGTGGCTACTCCGGGTCCGTGAGCGCCGGTCCGAACTCGCCGATCGGCGCGGGGTCGGCCTCGGGCGGCATCCCCATCGCCTCGCGCATGATGTCGGTGGACTCCTGGCCCTGCCGGGCCAGCTCGGCGCGCTCGCCGGGCGACATCCGCGCCCACTGCGCGCTGAACGCGTCCATCCCCTTGCCCAGCTCGCCGAGGAAGGCCGGGTCGCGGGTCAGCTCGCGCATCGAGCCACGGCCGGCGAGCACGGCCTCGATCCGGCCGGTCACCCGCTCGTCGCCGAGGTGGTCGCGGATCGCCTCGAGCGAGCGGCGCAGCTGCTCGGCCTCGACCCGGTCGCCGCCGGTGAAGGCGAGGACGGGGTCGTGCTCGGGTGTCGCGTCGGTCATCGCTGGGCTCCCGGGTGGTCGTAGGCGTTGGGCAGCGTGATCGAGTCGAGGTCGCGCAGCGCGCCGAGGTAGCCCGCGGTCAGGCCGACCAGGGCCTGCGACGCGGTGAGCGCCCGGCCGTGCCACTCGAGCGCCTGGGTCCACAGCTTCGTGGCGCGGTAGGCGTCGTACGCCGCCCAGCCGCCGAAGACCACGCCGCCGATGACGGTCTCGGCGAGGGCCGTGGCGGCGAGGGCCTTGACGCCCATCGAGATCAGCTTGTCCAGCAGCTGCTCGAGGATCGAGGCGACCGCGGTGGCCATCTCCTGCATGCCGGCGGCGACCGCCTGGTACTCGTCGGAGACACCGCGCAGCGGCGCGTCCATCGAGTCGACCGCGATCGCGAGCTTCTCGAAGTAGCTCGCCGCGGACGTGGCCGCGTTGCCCTGCCAGTGCTCGAGCATCGTCGCGGACTCGTCGTTGATGAGGTGGCCCAGGCGGACGGCGTACTCCGCGAGCTGGTCGAGCGCCGAGGCGGCCTTGCTGACCGACTCCCAGTCGCCGGCGACCCAGCGGGCGGCCTCCTCGCCGGGGTTGAAGCTGAAGACGAGCTCGATCCCCTTCATCAGCACGTGCGAGGGGCTCAGCCAGTCGCCGATGCCGAGGACCTCGTTGAGGACGGCGGGGATCGGTTCCTTGGGGTACGGCGTGTCCAGGACCTCGGACGGCAGGCTCACCACGAGCCACCACCCCCGCCGCCTCCGCCGCCGCCGGAGGACGGCGAGGGGGTGGGTGAGGTCGGCTCACCCTCGGGGGGCTCCGGGACCGTGTCGGTCGCGGGCGACGCGATGTCGGAGTAGCGCTGGGCGGGCGGGCCGATCGCCTCGTACTTCTGGTCCAGGTGCCCGGCCACCTCCTTGTCGGTCTCGTCGTACATCTTGGCCGCGGCGCGCAGCTCGAGGCCGCTGGCCTCCAGCACGGTCTTGATCCGGGCCAGGGCGTCCTGGATGGCCGGTACGACGTTGTCATTGACCTGGATGACGGGCTGGAACATCATCCCGTCGGACCAGGTGAGGTTGAGGTGGGAGGAGACGTACGACGTCGCTGCGGAGGTGTCGCCCGACCAGGAGTGCAGGTCGCTGCTGTAATTTCGCAACGCTGAGGTCACGACGTGGAGATCCATGCCGCGGACGCTACCCAGCGACCGGGCTCGGGAAACGCGGAGGGTGGACATGGGCGACGCATTCGAGCGGGCGCAGGCGGGACGGCGTGAGAATGCCGACGACATCGACCGAGGCAAGCACCGCAGCAACGTCACCCTGGCGATCGTGCTCGGGATCTTCGCGGCGGGCATCACGGTCGTCGCGCTGGTGCAGCTCAGCCCGGTGGGCCTGCTGGCCGGCCTGGTGGCCCTCGTCAGCCCCTACGCCTGGCTGCGCGGCGACCGGGCCCGCGTCGACGAGATCTCCCCGGAGCACCGCGACGCCTATGCGAAGGAGTTCGGCTGGTCGGTGCTCGCGGTCGCCCTGCTCGCCGGCGGCTACGCGCTCTTCATCGCCGCGATGGTCAACGGCTGGTAGCCCGGGCTACTCGTCCCCGGTCAGGTTGAACGCGCGGAGCCGCCGCCCGGTCAGCCAGGTGCCGGCCACGAGGACGACGGCGAGGGCGAGGCCGGCGTACGTGAGCGGCAGGTCCTCGACGAGCTCGACGTCGGCGATCCGGCCGGCGACGGCGGTGTCCCAGTGGGTGATGCTCAGCCAGCGCACCCCGTCGAGGAGGCCGCCGAGCAGGCCCTCCCAGATCAGCAGGTAGATCAGCCCGACCACGACCGCGTGCCGGGTCAGCACCGACATCAGCGCGAAGAGGGCGCAGTAGGCCAGCCCGCCGACCAGGCCGCCGACGGCGAAGCCGACCGCGAACCGGGGCTCGTCGGTGAGGAGGATGAGTCCGGCGACGAGCAGGGGTACGGCGGCGAACAGCACCACGCAGGCGCCGGCGACGAGCAGCTTGCTGATCACGATCGTGTAGCGCGAGACCGGCTTGGCGAGCAGGAACGAGATCGACCCGTCGTCGATCTCGGGGGCCAGCAGGCCGGACGTGGCGAGCAGCGCGACCAGCGGGACGATCACCACGAGGCCCAACCCCCGCATCGTGTGCTGGGCGGCCTCGGCCTCGGCGCCCACGAGCGCGCGCACGAGCACGGCCAGCCCGACCAGCACCAGCGGGAGCAGCAGGAGGAGCGCCCCGCGCCAGCGCCCGAAGACGCTGTGCACGCCCAGCCGGACGATCGTGCGCGAGATCATGCCGACACCAGGTAGGCGAAGACGCTCTCCAGCGACTCGTCGGTCGGGGTGACCTCCAGCAGCCGGATGCCGTGGTCGCGGGCCAGCCGCGGCAGCACCTCGCTGAAGCGACCGAAGTCCGAGGCCTCGACCTCGATCCCACCCTCGGAGCGCAGCCGCGCCCCGCGCACCGAGGCATCGGCCATCAGCACCGAGGCCATCGTCCGGTCGTCGCCCGTGCGCAGCACGAACCGGTTGGGCCGATCGGTCATCAGCCGCCGGATCGCCCCGAAGTCCCCGGACGCCGCGTGCCGCCCGGCGACCACGACCTCGATCTGGCGGGCCACCTGCTCGACCTCCTCGAGGATGTGCGAGCTGAACAGCACGGTGCGGCCCTCGGCGCCCATCGACCGCAGCAGCTCCATCAAATGGATCCGCTGGCGCGGGTCCATGCCGTTGAAGGGCTCGTCCAGCAACAGCACCGACGGCTCGTGCACGAGCGCGGAGGCCATCTTGATCCGCTGCTTCATGCCCTTGGAGTACGTCGAGATCACCCGGTCCTGGGCGTCGCTCATCTCGATCAGCGCGATCGCCCGCTGGGCGGCCGC
The DNA here is from genome assembly GCA_025965295.1 of Nocardioides sp. Taxonomy (GTDB): domain Bacteria; phylum Actinomycetota; class Actinomycetes; order Propionibacteriales; family Nocardioidaceae; genus Nocardioides. The sequence continues at coordinate 3,248 of JAOPXF010000377.1, read as the reverse complement.
CCCGGCGTCGGCGAGCCCGTGCAGCTCGGCGTTGGCGACCACGAACTGCCGGCCGGTCAGGTAGTCGAAGAGTGCCTCTCGCTCCGGCACCAGACCGATCGTGCGGTAGACCTCCTCGTTGCGCCACAGCGGCGCACCGTCGAGCGTCACCGTGCCGGACGAGGGCGCCAGGAAGCCCGACATCAGCGCGATCAGCGTCGACTTGCCCGCGCCGTTGGGCCCGAGCAGGCCGGTCACACCGGGGCCGATCGTCATCGTGATGTCGTTGACCGCGACGACGTTGCGGAACCATCGCGAGACGTGGTCGATCCGGATCGTGGTCATGCGGGGTCCCCGCGGAGACGGGAGGGCAGCGAGTGTCTTCGTGGGGTGATCACGGTGCGACCTTCCGGTAGCGGGCGAGCAGGGCGCCGACGGAGCCGAGGACGGTCACGAGGGTGGCGAGGAGATAGGTGACGCCCATCGCGGTGCCCACGGGTGGGGTGGGGGTGGCCGCGGGGGAGTCGAAGAGGAAGACCTGGACCCCGTTGACGAGCGTGTACGGCGAGAAGATCCCCGCCACCTGGCCGACCGTGTCGTGGCCGGAGTCGTAGGAGATCCCCTGGATGGTCGCCACCACGGTGTAGCTCACCAGCAGCACCACGATCACCGCCGCGACCGCGAGCCCACGCCGGATCGTGAGCGCCGCGACCAGTGCGGCCGGCCCGGCCAGGCAGGCCGCGAGCAGCGCCGCGCCCACGACCGCGCCGAGGAAGCGCCCGGTCTCCCGGCCGACGGGCAGGTCCGCGAGCAACCCACCGACGTACATCAGCACGAGCGGAGCGGCGATCAGCGCGAACGTCGCCACCGTCAGCGAGGCCAGCCGGACCAGGACGTACGACGAGCGCGGCATCGGCCGGGCGAGGTAGAGCGTGATCGTGCGGAACCGCAGGTCGCGCGAGATCAGGGCGGGGGCCTGGGAGGCGACGAAGACGGAGATCAGGAGCTGGGTGGTGATCGGGTAGGTGGAGTAGGCCACGATCTGCTCGTCGAGTCCGAGGAGGTCCTTGGCCTGCACCAGGACGCCGACCAGGATCAGCGCCGGCAGCAGCATCACCCCCAGCAGGATCATCGGCAGCACCTTGGAGCGGCCGGAGCGGCCCAGTCCGAAGGTGTTGCGCAGCCCGGTGCGGAAGAACGACCACGCGACCGCACGCTCGCCGAGCCGCGGGCCGGCGTACGGCCGGTAGCCCATGTCGTGGATGACGCCGGCCGGGTGGCCGGGCGGCTGGGCCACCGGGTGCGGGGTGCGCTCCTCAGACGGGCTGGACACTGCCGGCACCTCCGTCGCGGAAGACGTCCTCGATGCGGTGGTGCCGCTCCTGCATCCGCACCAGACCGAGACCGAGGTCGACGACCAGGTCGCGTACGACGTCGGGCGTCGTCTCGTCGCGGATCTCGACCTCGACCATCCGGCCCTCGGCCGGCCGGGCCGTGATGCCCGCGTCGACCAGCGCCTGGCCGAGCAGCCGGTCGGCGTCGGTGCGGCCGTGCACCTCGACCAGCAGGCTGCCGGTCGCGTGCAGGAAGTCGGTCGTGGCCGACGAGCGCAGCAGCCGGCCACCGTCGAGGATGACCACGTGGTCGCTCATCCGCTCGAGCTCGCCGAGCAGGTGGGACGTGACGAGCACGGCGATTCCGAACTCGGTGCCGATCCGGCGCACCAGCGCGAGCATGTCGTCGCGCGAGGACGGGTCGAGCCCGTTGGTCGGCTCGTCCAGCAGCACCAAGCGCGGGTCGTGGACGAGGGCCTGGGCCAGCTTCGCACGCTGCTTCATGCCGGTGGAGTAGCCACCGATCGGCCGGTAGCGCTCCTCGGCCAGCCCCACGTGGCGCAGCACGTCGGCGGCCCGCTCGCGCGCGGCGGAGTAGGGCAGACCCGACATCTGCCCGAGGTGCACGACGAGGTCGCTCGCCGAGACGTCGGCCGGGAGGCAGTCGTGCTCGGGCATGTAGCCGACCAGGCCGCGGATCTCGGTGCCCTCGGTGGCGACGTCATGACCGAGCACCCGTGCGGTGCCGCTGGTGGCGGGGACCAGCCCCATCAGGATCTTGATCAGCGTGGACTTGCCGGCGCCGTTGGCGCCCACCAGACCGGTGACGCCCTCGCCGACGGTCACGTCGAGGGCGTCGAGCGCGGTGACGCGGGGGTACTGCTTGGTCAGTCCCTCGGTCTCGATGACGCTCACGTCGGCCAACGTAACGGTCGCCGTGGGCCGTGTCGTCAGGGTCGCCCCTGAGACTCCCCGGTCGTCGAGCTCCCCTCCTCCGTGGCCGGGCACCCCTCCTCGCTGGTCGAGCTTGTCGAGACCACGTCGCTCTCGACGGCAGCCGCGCGGGCCTTGACGGTGGCGGTGGCGACGACGCCGACCAGGGCGATCACGATCCCGAGCATCACCGACGTGACCGCGACTGCGATGCCCTCGGCCGCGTCCGGGTGCACGAAGCAGGTGAAGTCGGTGGTGCCGGCGGGGAAGACCTTGCCGGGTGGACACGCTCCCTCGTGCCGCTTGAGCGCCATCACCAGGCCGTCCACGAGGCCGACCACCGACAACATGACGCCCAGCGCGATCGCGCTGCCGACCAGCGTCGCCTGACGCCTCGCCAGGATGGTGGCGAGGTCCTCGGCGGGCGCCCCGGACGGCCGCTCGCTCATGCCGAGCCCAGCGCCGCGGAGACGACCTCGCGGGCCTCGTCCTGGACCTGCTCGAGGTGCTCGGGCCCGCGGAACGACTCGGCGTAGATCTTGTAGACGTCCTCGGTGCCCGACGGCCGAGCCGCGAACCACGCCGACTCGGTGGTGACCTTGAGCCCGCCGATCTTCGCGCCGTTGCCGGGCGCCTCGGTGAGCTTGGCGGTGATCTCCTCACCGGCCAGCGTCGTGGCGGTGACGTCGTCGGGGGAGAGCGCGCCGAGCTTGGCCTTCTGGGCCCGGTCGGCGGGGGCGTCGATGCGGGCGTACGCCGGCTCGCCGTGCCGGGCGACCAGGTCGGCGTAGTGCTCGCTCGGGGTGCGCCCCGTGGTCGCGATGATCTCGGCGGCGAGCAGGCAGAGGACGAGGCCGTCCTTGTCGGTGGTCCAGGTCGTGCCGTCGGTGCGCAGGAACGACGCGCCGGCGGACTCCTCGCCGCCGAACCCGAACGAGCCGTCGATCAGCCCCGGCACGAACCACTTGAAGCCGACCGGCACCTCGACCATCGGCTTGCCGA
>JAOPXF010000376.1 GCA_025965295.1 Nocardioides sp. | reverse complement strand
CCCTTCTCGGCCCCGGCGCCCCGGCGCCCGCGACCGACCACGACCTGATCACGCTGGCCGGCCGGCTGGCCGAGCTCGACAGAGAGGTACGCCGTCCATGAACGGACCCGGATCCACCGACCACCCCACCTCCGCCGCCGACGGTGCCGCACGCGAGCGGCTGGCCGCCGTACGCGGTGAGGTCGCCAAGGCGGTCGTCGGCCAGGACGCCGCCGTCTCGGGGCTGCTGGTGGCCCTGCTGTGCGGCGGGCACGTGCTCATGGAGGGCGTCCCCGGCACGGCGAAGACGCTGCTGGTCCGGACCCTGGCGGCGAGCCTGTCGGTGGAGAGCCGGCGGGTGCAGTTCACGCCCGACCTGATGCCGGGGGACATCACGGGCTCGATGGTCATCGACAGCCGGGCCGGTGAGCTGAGCTTCCGGGAGGGGCCGGTCTTCACCAACCTGCTGCTCGCGGACGAGATCAACCGGACACCCCCCAAGACCCAGTCGGCGCTGCTGGAGGCGATGGAGGAGGGCCAGGTCTCGGTCGACGGCGTCTCGCGCCCGCTGCCGCGGCCGTTCCTGGTCGCGGCGACCCAGAACCCGGTCGAGTACGAGGGCACCTACCCGCTGCCGGAGGCACAGCTGGACCGGTTCCTGCTCAAGGTGGTGCTCCCGATCCCGCCGCGCGAGGCCGAGCTGGAGATCCTGCGCCGGCACGCCGACGGCTTCGACCCGCGCGACGTGGCCGGGGCCGGGGTGAGTGCCGTCGCGGGAGTCGACGACATCGCCGCGGGACGCGCGGCGGTGGGCCGGGTGCAGGTCTCGCCCGAGGTGGCCGGCTACATCGTCGACATCGCCCGGGCCACCCGCGAGTCGCCGTCGCTCAGCCTCGGCGTCAGTCCGCGCGGCGCCACCGCCCTGTTGCGCGCCGCCCGGGCCTGGGCCTGGCTGACCGGGCGGGACTTCGTGACGCCCGACGACGTGAAGGCGCTCGCCCACGCGACCCTCGTGCACCGGCTCGGGCTGCGTCCCGAGGCCGAGCTCGAGGGCGTCGACGTCGCCCAGGTGCTCGCCAGCGCCCTCGGCTCGGTGCCGGTCCCGCGATGAACCACCCCAGACGGATGCTCACTCCGTTCCGCTCCGCCCAGGGACCCCGAAACTGATGGTCATCTCCGGCCGCGTCCCCCTGCTGCTGCTCCTGGGCCTGGTCCCGGTGGTGCTGCGGCCCGGCATGGGCACGATGTGGCTGTGGGTGCTGCTGGTGGCCCTCCTGGTGCTGGCCGACTGGCTGCTGGCGCCGTCACCCTCGGTGGTGACGCTCGAGCGGCTGCCGGTGGGGACCGTGCGGATGGGCCAGGCCACCGAGACGACGCTGGTGGCCGGCAACTCCTCGCGGCGCCCGGTGCGCGGCCGGGTGCGCGACGCGTGGCAGCCGACGGCCGGGGCCGGCGAGAACCGGCACCTGCTCCGGCTCGGGCCGGGCGACCGCACCACGTTCCGGACCTCGTTGCTGCCCCGTCGCCGCGGCGACCTCCGCTCACTGGGGGTCACGGTGCGGACCCGCGGTCCCCTCGGCCTGGCCGGCCGGCAGCGCACCCGCGACGTGCCGGGCGCCGTACGCTCGCTGCCGCCGTTCGAGTCGCGCAAGCACCTGCCGAGCCGCCTGGCCCGGCTCCGCGACCTGGACGGGCGCGCGGCGATCCGGGTGCGCGGGCAGGGCACGGAGTTCGACTCGCTGCGGGAGTACGTCCGCGGCGACGACGTGCGCTCGATCGACTGGCGGGCCAGCGCCCGCAACCGCAACGTGGTCGTCCGGACCTGGCAGCCCGAGCGGGACCGCCGTGTCGTGCTCGTGCTCGACACGTCGCGGACGTCCGCCGGTCGGGTCGAGGACGTCCCGCGTCTCGACTCGGCCATGGATGCCGCCCTGCTGCTCGCCGCGCTCGCGGCGCGGGCCGGCGACCGGATCGACTTCGTGGCCGGCGACCGGCGGGTGCGCAGCCGGCTCCGCTCCGCGGGTGCCCGGGACGTGTCCGCGAACCTGCAGAACGCGATGGCCGACCTGGAGCCGGTCATCGCCGAGGCCGACTGGGCGTCGCTCGCGGGCGCCGTCAGCGGTTTCGGCCGGCAGCGCGCCCTCGTCGTACTGCTGACCCCGCTCGAGCCGGCCGCGGTGGAGGAGGGCCTGCTGCCGGTGCTCCCGGCGCTCACCCGTCACCACCGGGTGGTGCTCGCGTCGGTCAAGGACCCCGCCCTGGAGCGGCTCGCCGCGACCCGCGGCACCGTCGACGAGGTGTACGACGCCGCCGCGGCCGAGCAGGTCCTGGTCCGCCGCCGGCACACCGCCGAGCTGTTGAAGGCCCTCGGGGGCGATTTCGTCGACGCCGAAGCCGAGCGCCTGCCTCCCGCCCTCGCCGACCACTACCTCGGGCTCAAGGCGCGCGGCCTTCTGTAGGCGGCGCGGCGCTTGTAACGCGCAGTTATCGGATCTAGGCACCCTTTGTAACGGGTTCCTAGATCACATAACTGCGCGTTACAAGCGGAGTGGTCAGGCCTGCGAGGCGACCCGGTCCTCGAGGAGGGCGGCGTCGATGTCACCGGTGTGGCCGCGGTGGAAGGCGGCCCGGCCGACGACGAAGACGTAGGCGAAGAAGACGCCCTCGGCGAGGACGCCGATCCCGATCCGGGCCCAGGTGGGCAGGCCGGACGGGGTCACGAAGGCCTCGATCAGGCCGCTGACGAAGAGCACGACGACCAGCCCCAGGACCACCGTCCCGGCCGTACGGCCCTCGCGGGCGCTCGCGGCCGCGCGGGTCAGG
>JAOPXF010000374.1 GCA_025965295.1 Nocardioides sp. | reverse complement strand
GCGGAGTTGCCGTGGCCCTGGTGGGGCATCGAGAGCAGCAGGCCGACGTCGCCCCAGCACATCTCCTCGATGGACATGACCGAGGCGAGGTTGGTGCCGTTCTTGACGCCGGCCTTCGCCTCGGACTCGTCACGGCGGACGCCGGCGGCGCCCGCGCCCTCGCTCGCGCCGGACTCCGAGAGCCCGTCGATCATCGCGGCGAGCATGTCGAGCTCCTTGGGGTACTCGTGCTCGGCGCGGTCGTACTTGCGCGAGATCGGGCGGAGCATGTTCATGGCGACCTGGTGGGCCTGCCCGGCCAGCGGCCGGAACTTCTTGGGATCGTCGAGGTTGATCATCAGACCAGCACGCTTCCTTCCATGAGTCCGACGGCCCGCAGGTCGCGGTACCACCGCTCCACCGGGTGCTCCTTGACGAAGCCGTGGCCGCCGAGCAGCTGGACGCCGTCGAGGCCGATCTGCATGCCCTTGTCGGCGCAGAGCCTGCGGGCGAGCGCGACCTCGCGGGAGAAGTCCTTGCCCGCGGCCGCCCGGGCGGCGGCCTTGTAGGTCAGCAGCCGCATCGACTGCAGCTCGATCGCGATGTTGGCGACCATGAACGCCACCGACTGACGGTGCGCGATCGGCTCGCCGAACGCCTCGCGCTCCTTGACGTACGGCGTCACGTAGTCGAGCACGGCCTGGCCGGTGCCGACGGCCAGGGCGCACCAGGCGAGGCGGGCCAGCCGCACGCACTCGACGTACGTCGTGCCGTCGGTGGCGCCGAGGACCGCGTCGGCCGGGACGGCGACGTCGGTGAGAGTGAGCTTCGTCAGCGACGCGGCCCGGAGCCCCATCGCGGGGTCACCCTCGACGGCCAGGCCGTCGGTGCCGGCCTCGACGAGGAAGAGCACCGGCTGGTCGCCGAGGGTCGCCCCGACCACGAAGAGATCGGCGTCCGCGCCGCGGACCACCAGCGACTTGACGCCGTTGAGGACGAAGCCGTCGTCGGTGCGATCGGCCGTGGTGGCGGGGGTGAGCGGGTCGAAGAGCACGGTGGGCTCGTTGAGGGCGAGCGCCGCGGCCGGTACGTCGTCGCCGGTGAAGGCCGGCAGGTAGGTCTGCTGCTGGGTCTCGGTGCCCCAGAGCCCGATCGCGGTGGCGACCGAGCCCGGCGCCAGGGTGGCGACGGCGAGACCCATGTCGCCCTTCGCGAGCGCCTCGGCGACGAGCGTTCCGGCCATCGCCGAGCGCTCCTCGGAGATGCCGCCGAGCGACTCCGGAACACCCAGGATCGGCAGGCCGATCTCGAGGCTGGCCTTCAGCAGCTCCTCGGGGGCCGCACAGGCCTCGTCGGCGTCGGCCGCGGCGGGCCGCACGACCTCGTCGGCGAACTCCGTGACGAGATCGACGAGCATCTGCTCGTCGTCGGTGGGCGTGAGGTCGAAGACGCCCTTGGGGGCCGCGGCGGGCACCCGGACGCCGGGCTTGCCGGGGCTGCCCATCTTCTTGAAGGTGCGGCCCGCGGTCGTCGCCGCCTTGAAGCCGCCGCGGGTGACGGTGAAGACGGCCTGCTCGCTCTGCCGGCGCAGGCCGAGTCGGTCGATGAGGTCGCTCTGGGCGACGCGGGACAGCGCGGCCACCGCGAGCCCGATCGGGTCGCGGACCTCCTTCGAGGACAGGCCGAACTTGCCGCCGGGCTTGAGGCTCTTGGTCAGGGACATGTCGTTAACGTAACTCGGAGTTACACTCCGCGCTACACATGCCGCCGTGTGTCGGGTCACATCGCCCGTATCGACGTCCGGGGCAAGGGGGTCTGGTCCAGAAGTTAGGCTCCTCGCCATGCCCGACGCACCCCCCCACGCGCCGCACGGCCCGCTCCCCGACGGCGGCACGGTCCGCCCGATGACTCGCTGGGGCTCGGCGGTGATGCACCGCCCGCAGCAGCTCGTGACGTCGTTCGACGACGAGCTCCGCACCCTCGTCGCCGACATGGTCGCGACGATGTACGCCGCCGACGGTGTCGGCCTCGCCGCGTGCCAGATCGGGGTCGACCAGGCGGTCTTCGTCTTCGACTGCCCCGACGAGTCCGGCGAGCACACGGTCGGGGTGGTCTGCAACCCCTCGCTCACCCTCCCCGAGGGGCCGGACCGGCGTCTCGACGAGGGCGACGAGGGCTGCCTGTCGCTGCCGGGCGCGTTCATCGAGTGCGCGCGTCCCGACTTCGCGACCGTGCGTGGCCTGGGACTGGACGGCGAGGAGGTCGAGTTCTCCGGCGACGGACTGCTCGCCCGGTGCCTCCAGCACGAGACCGACCACACCTTCGGCACCGTCTTCGGCGACCGGCTCTCCACCAAGCTGCGCAAGAAGCTCCAGAAGCAGCACGACAAGGTCTCCGACGAGTTCCCGGACGGGTGGCCGGCCTAGGAATGGAGGGAGCGCGTGCGCGACTCGAGGCCGAGCGGGAGGAGACGCTCAGGCGTCTGGCGAGCCTGACCGACGACTACGAATCGGTGGTGGCGGCCTCGCGAGACACCAACGCCGACGACGAGCACGATCCCGATGGCGCGACGATCGCGTTCGAGCGGTCGCAGATCGGAGCCCTGGTCCGACAGGCG
>JAOPXF010000334.1 GCA_025965295.1 Nocardioides sp. | reverse complement strand
GCCGAGGCCCTGATGGCCGACGGCGCCGCGGGCGTCATCATCGCCGCCACCCACGCGATCCTGTCCGACCACGCCGTCGACCGCCTCAAGAACAGCCCGGCCGTCGAGGTCATCGTGACCAACACGCTGCCGATCAGCGACGAGTGCCAGTTCGACAAGCTGACCACGCTCTCGATCGCGCCGCTGCTCGCCCGGGCCATCCGCGAGGTCTTCGAGGACGGCTCGGTCACGTCGATGTTCGAGGGCCACGCCTGAGGGCTGGGCCATGACCGACCGTGCGGACGATGGGGTCACCGAGGAGCTGAGCGTTCCGGTCCGGTTCGGGCCAGATCTCGTGGAGGGCTCGTTGGTGGTCGCCCGCCGAGCCTCGGGCGATGTTGCGCTTGCCCTGACGTTGCCGGACCGCGCGACCCTGCAGGGTGTCGGGTTCGACCTGCTGGCAGCGTTGGATGACCTGCGCGCCGCTGTCGAGGCCCAGGGCGGGCTGCTCTGGGTCAACGGGGCCCGTGCCAACGTGCACGCCTCGGGCATGCTGCGCGATGCGCGAGACGGGCGCTTGGCCTACGTGCTCCCGGAGCAGCGTGTGCAGGACCGGCCGCCGGTGACTGACGTCCTGCTCGGCGCCGGTCCCGACGACCCCGTGGTCTCCCTCGCCGAGCAACAGGTCTGGTTCGCGCGCTATCTCGCGCGCTCAGACTAATTGCCGCGACTGCGGCGTACCGCTCGCCTAGGCTGCGCCGATGAGTGCTGTCCAAGCAGTCGACCTGAAGCGAACCTTCCGCACCCGGACCGGGCTGCTGCGCCGGACCGCCAAGGACGTCGAGGCGGTGCGCGGGGTCAGCTTCCGCATCGAGCCGGGCGAGCTCTTCGGGCTGCTCGGTCCCAACGGCGCCGGCAAGACGACCACGATCAAGATGCTGATCACGTTGCTCCTGCCGACAGGTGGCTCGGCGAGCGTGCTCGGCCACGACGTGGTCGACGACGTGCGCGAGGTGCGGCGCCGGATCGGCTACGTCTTCGGTGGTGACCGCGGGCTGTACGAGCGGCTGTCGGCGTACGACAACCTGCGCTACTTCTCCGAGCTGTACGGCGTTGCGCCGCGCGAGCAGAAGGCCCGGATCGGGGAGCTGCTCGAGCTGGTCGGGTTGACCGGGCGGGAGAGGGAGCGCGTCGAGGGCTACTCGCGCGGGATGCGCCAGCGGCTGCACATCGCACGCGGCCTGCTCCACGACCCCGCGGTGCTGTTCCTCGACGAGCCCTCCATCGGTATCGACCCGGTCGGCGCCCGCGAGCTGCGCGCGACGATCGGGCTGCTCAAGGAGCAGGGCAAGACGGTGCTGCTGACCACCCACTACATGTTCGAGGCAGATGAGCTGTGCGACCGGATCGCGGTCATCCGGTCGGGCGAGATCGTCGCCGAGGGCACCCCCACCGAGCTCAAGCAGCGGGTTCCGGGCGGCCGCGTGCTCGAGGTCGAGACGTACGGCGTGCCCGAGGCGACCGTCGCCTCCGTCGGCGAGGTCGGCGGGGTGCGTTCGGTGGCGATGGAGGAACGCGGCCAGCAGCAGGTGCTGATCCTCCAGTGCGAGCCGGACGCCGAGGTCACCCAGGGCGTGCTGGCCCGGCTCGGCGGCGTCCGCGTGGGCCGTGTCGTCTCGCGCGAGCCCACCCTCGAGGACGCCTATGTCGAGCTGGTGACCCGGGCGTGACGCCGATGGAGCGGATCGGGGCGGTCCTGCACCAGCAGCTGGTCTGCTACCGGCTCCAGCTGCGGGTGCTGTCGACGTCGCTGTTCGACGGGCTGCTGGCCGTGTTCTTCCCGCTGATGTTCGCCACCGCGGCGCTGCTCGTCTACCGCATCAAAGGCGACCCCGAGGCGATGCAGTACGCCGGCCTGGGCGCGGCGATCATGGGCATGTGGACGTGCCAGGGGGTGATCGCCTCCTCGCTGCTGACCCGGGAGCGCTGGGCTGGGACCCTCGAGCTGCTCGTCGCCGCGCCGACGCCGCTGTCCCGGGTGCTCGTGCCGATCACGATGGCGCTGTCCACGATCGGGCTCTACTGCGTGGTCGCGACGATCCTGTGGGAGCGGTGGGTCTTCGGCCTGCGGCTCGAGATCGCGAGCTGGCCGCTGTTCGTGCTGAGCGTGCTGATGGCCGCACTGACGCTCGCGCTCTTCGGCTTCTTCCTCTCGGTCACCGCCGTCCGCTACCGCACGTCATGGTCCCTGGGCGCGGCCCTCGAGTACCCCGGCTGGCTCCTGTGCGGCTTCCTCGTGCCGGTCGAGCTGTTGCCGGACTGGATCCACCCGCTCTCCTGGTCGATCCCCACCACCTGGGCGATGGCGGCCGTCCGCGAGTCGGCGAACGGCGGCAGCCCGTGGGCCGACCTCGCCCGGTGCGCCGCGATCGGCCTCGCGTACGCCGTGCTCGCGTCGTACCTCGGCCGCCGGCTGGTCGACTCGGCCCGCCGCAACGCGACGCTGGCCCTGACGTGAGTGCCAGTCATGAGGAGACAGTCGTGAGGGGGCAGTCATGACGTCGCTGCGGATCTTCTTCATCGGGGGCCTGATGAGCTACCGCGCGATGTTCGGCTGGCTCAACCCGTGGATCCTGGTCCCGTCGCTGGTCGTCAGCCCGATCTGTCAGATTCTGCTGTTCGCCTTCATCGGGCGCAGCGCCGGCGTGGGGGACGACGAGTTCTACGTGATCGGGAACGCCCTCAACTACGCCGCCATCCCCTGCCTGTTCGCGATGGGCGCCACCATCGGGGGCGAGCGCGAGGGCCACACGCTCGGCGTCGTCCTCACGACCCCGGCGCGGCGGATCCCGCTGTTCCTCGGGCGCGCGCTGCCGGTCATCGTGAACGGCTGGGGAGTCGCCATGGTCGGCGTGCTCGCCGGGGTGCTGCTGCTCGACGTACACGTCCCCGGGCCTGCGTGGCCGACGATCCTGCTCGTGGTGATGGTCGCGTCCGCCTCGTGCACGGGGCTCGGCCTCGCCATGGGGGCCGTGGCCCTGCGGGTGCGCGAGACAGCGGTGCTCGGCAACGTGGTCTTCTGTGTGCTGCTGGTCTTCTGCGGCGTGAACATCGCGGTCGCCGACCTGCCCGGGTGGATGGGCGCGGTCGGGGGGTGGCTGCCGATGACGCACGCGATCGAGGCGGCCCGTCTGCTGGCCGACGGCAGCACGCTGGGCGACGTCGGTGGCCTGGTGCTCCGCGAGCTCGGGGTCGGGGCGCTGTACACCGTGGCCGGTCTGTCGCTGCTGCGCTGGTTCGAGGACGAGAGCCGCCGCAAGGCCACCCTGGACCGCAACTGACGTCGATTTCCCACCCCCGCGACGCGCCGCTAGACTGCTGCGGTTGCCTCGGCGAGGGGACACCCGGGAGTCCGGGAGTTCCGTGATCGACAGGGCTGGCTGACCACTGGTGCGCCGCGCTGACTCGATCCGAGTGCGCGGCGTTTCGCTTTCTGCGGGACCGCGCGCGGGGCAGCCACACGCAGCAGCACCGACAGACGTCAGCAATGTTCGAGGAGAGAAGCCGCATGTCCGCCGAGAAGATCACCGCCGAGCCCCGCACCGAGTTCGGCAAGGGCGCCGCCCGCCGCATCCGCCGCGCGGACAAGGTCCCCGCCGTCATCTACGGCCACGGCAACGACCCGATCCACGTCACCCTGCCGGGCCACGACACGATGATGGCCCTCAAGCACGGCGGCGCCAACGCGCTGCTCGAGCTCGACATCGAGGGCAAGACCACGCTGGCGCTGACCAAGCAGGTCCAGATCGACCCGATCAAGCGTCACCTCGAGCACATCGACTTCGTCGTCGTCCGCAAGGGCGAGAAGGTCACCGTCGAGGTCCCCGTGCA